>JAVLCL010000487.1:0-2539 GCA_031580825.1 Halothece sp. Uz-M2-17 | reverse complement strand
CAACAGGCAATTTGCCCCAAAAATTTCTCATGAATCATTGCTGATTGCTATAGCTCTCATGAGGGACATTGTAAATTTTTGTTCATAGTTCATTGCTTCTTCCCCTCACCTTTACCCTTTCCCCAGCGCGTAGCGCTATAACTGAAATGACACAAATTACGCAAGAAGAAGCTCGTTGGGCGATGGTTTGTCATTTGACGGGGTTAGTGTGGATTCCCCTTTATTGGTTGGAGTTTCCGCTTCCGCTAGTCAATATTATTGTGCCAGGTGTGGTTTGGCTGGTGAAACGAGAAGAATCGGAATATGTAGATTTGCAAGGGCGGGAAGCTCTGAATTTTCAAATTGCTTTAGTTGGCTATAGTGTTGTCCTGTTTATTCTCGGAGTCATTGGCTTTTTTATTTATCTGGCAATATTTGGGGCGGATGTCAATAGTTCGGTGGGCGCGATCGCGCTGGTGATGAAGGGAATTGCTTGGGCGGGGCGGGGCGTGGCGATTATAACGATGTTGTGGAGTCTAGCCCTGGTTCTCAATGCTGCGGTTAGAGCAAAAAAGGGACAGATTTATTTCTATCCCTTAACCATGCGAGTTTTTAAAGCTGAGCGTAATGATTAAGTTAAAGACGGAACCGCTTTCATCAGCCTCGCTTTAATTTGACGTTCATCTAAATTGCGTCCAATGACCACCAGACGAGTTTGACGGGGTTCATTGTTTTCCCAAGCGCGATCGTAGAAGGAGTCTAAATGTTTACCCACTCCTTGTACCACCAGACGCATCGGTTTATTGGGAACATTGACAAACCCTTTCACGCGATAGATTTCTGCTTCATGAAATAAGGTTTGCAACTGTTCCATTAAAGGTTTTGGTTCAAAGGCTTCATCAAGAATTAATTGTACCGAATTAATATCATCATCATGTTCATGGTCTTCTTCGTGATCATGATGACTAGCACGACTGTCTAAATTCTCTTCTACCGCAGCATTAAAGCCTAGTAAAATATCGGAATGAACTTCGCCGTTATAACACGGAACAATATTCACTCCTTCTGGTAACGTTTGTTTTAACCAAGTTTCCACTCTGTTACGGGTTTCAGCATCCACTTGATCCGCTTTGGTTAGTAACACTAGATCCGCACAAGCCAATTGATCTTCAAATAACTCTTCAATCGGGGTTTCATGTTCTAGATTTGGATCCGCTTGACGCTGAGCTTCTAAGGCTTCTAAATCTCCCACTAACGCCCCACTAGCAAGGGCTTCACAATCAACAACAGTCACCACCCCATCAACAGTCGCGCCATTACGAATTTGGGGCCAACGGAAGGCTTGCACAAGGGGTTTGGGTAGGGCTAACCCCGAGGTTTCCACAAGAATGCAATCAAGGTCATCTCGACGTTTTAATAGTTCTTGCATTGTAGGGAAAAACTCTTCTTGGACGGTGCAGCATAAGCAGCCGTTGGCAAGTTCAACAATATTGTTACGGGTCTCTTCTTCGTCATCACAAATTTGGCAACTGCGTAATAAATCGCCATCAATTCCCACTTCACCAAATTCATTGACTAAAACGGCAATTTTCCGTCCTTGATTATTTTGCAGTAAATGTCGCACGAGCGTTGTTTTGCCCGCACCGAGAAAGCCTGTAACAACAGTAACAGGGATTTTTGCAGCCATGAAATTAACTCCTTATGGTTTGTCTTTTGTCCTTCGTCCTTTGTCCTTCACTTCAAATGACGAATAACTAATGATTTAAAACAATTCTCTAAAATCGGAATCATTGCGACGATCATAAAATTGCAATCGTCTGACCCCTAAATACAACTCATCAACGGTCTCCCCAGCAGGAAAGGCAGTAATCCCAAATAGATAAGTCCCATCATAGATTGGGTTTTTTCGGGGTTTTAAGCCAATGGTGAACGTTGTGCCTGGTGTGACAGGAGTTTCTAATTGAACTGTAATTTTGCGGTTATCTTCAGTTTGAGAAACATCCCCAAGCGTGAGGGGATCTTGTTGATCGTTGGGGGTTCCTATAAAGGCAGTGGTTCGATCTAATCGTAAGAGAATATCATCCACGCCACTGCGTTGATCAATTACCAGTTTCTGTAAAGGTTCACCCGCTTGGGAAGGAAGGGTAAGGGTGAAATAGTACGTTGCTCCGCGAACCCCCGCTTGATTCAAAGTGGTTTTTGCCTTTTCGAGTCGGGGCGGGGCATCAAAAAACACGGTTCCATCTAAACGTTCCCCAGCAAAACTAGGGGGAATGAACACAATGAATGTACCGAATACCAACAGCTTTGAAATGAATGACGGAACACGCATTTTTCACACCTCTTTTAGATCGCAGAAGTAACAAATACAACTCCCATTCCCATTATCCCACAACCAATCAGGCGGGTGAGAGGAACATTAGGGGTACTAAACTGTGCGAGTAAGGTTTGCGCGAGTTTGTAAGATCCTAAAGCAATACCAAGCTGAATGAAAGTGAAACCAGCTAAATAAGCAATAACGGGTGTCATTTCTGCCCCGATCACTGCTTCGCCATAGGCA
>JAVLCL010000486.1:0-2552 GCA_031580825.1 Halothece sp. Uz-M2-17 | reverse complement strand
TGGTCAGAATTGCTTATTAATTGATGCTCTCGGAACTTGGGTCGCCAATAGTTTAGACGCTGATGATCAAGTCTGGGAAAAAACCGTAACTGAGTTTTTAGAAAGTCTTAAACAAACATCGGCTGAGGTGATTTTAGTGGGAGAAGAAACCGGATGGGGGGTGATTCCAGCGTATAAAAGTGGACGAGTTTTTCGCGATCGATTGGGAAATTTAACCCGCCGAATTGGTGAAATTGCAACAGAAGTTTACTTAGTCACCGGCGGTTATGCTTTACCCTTAAGTCAAATCGGTCAACCTCTCAATTCAATCTGACGTAAGTCCAAATGTGGAGTCTTAAAAATGGCATCTCAACAACAAGTTAAACAATATCTCGCCTATTGGTTTTTGGTGGGAAAATCCGTTTATATTAATAACGGTCAAGACCTACGGAAGCCAGAATCTGTCTTGCAGCGCGATCGGTTTTCCTCGGAATTTGAAAACTGTTGGCAAGAAATTCTTACACCAGAAAGTGGTCATTGTTACTTACAAGGAACAGAGCAAACTGTAGAAGAATTACTCAGTTCTGATTGGAATCTTGAACCCTGCGCTCGGTGTCAAATGCCAATTCCGCTTAAAAATTCAGGAGTAAAAACGGGACCTTGTCCTTGTGTGGATCTTGAAAATTGGCCCAATAATGACTTACCGCGACCTCACCTTCCTGTGAATAATCAGCAACATCTCAGTGGGATTTCTAAGCGGGTTCAAAATAGTGATAATCTTGATCAGATTCGCACTCGTCTAGAAAGAACTCAACAACATTCCCCTGACTTTCCTCAACAAAAATCTTCAGAAACCGGTTACTCTTATCAAGAACATTACAGGGAATAATGAAGCAGTCTCATATTGTTGTCTTTGGTAGTCTCAACATGGATCTCTTGGCTCAAACCTCTCGTTTGCCTCTAGCTGGAGAAACGATTACTGGAGACAAGTTTCAGATGATCCCTGGGGGAAAAGGGGCAAATCAAGCAATCGCGGTGTCTCGATTAGGCATTCCTTGTCGGATGGTAGGGCGTGTGGGAAAAGATAGCTTTGGTGAAACGCTCCTCCACTCATTACAAAAGAATGACGTTGACACCACAGGAGTTTTAATTGATGAATCGGCTCACACCGGAGTGGCAATGATTACTGTCAATGATCAGGGAGACAATCAAATTATTGCCATCCCAGAAGCAAATGGGAATTTAGATGAATCCGACGTGGAACGGTTGCGCCCCCATTTAGAGGGAGCCGAATTTTTATTAATGCAGTTAGAAATTCCGATCGCGGTTGTGGGTACGGCTGCAGAATTAGCGCGATCAATGGGTGTGAAGGTGATTTTAGATCCCGCCCCGGCTCAAGAATTACCCTTCCCCCTATATAGCAATATCGACATTATTACTCCCAACGCCCTAGAAGCAGAAGTATTAGTGGGTTTTCCCGTTACCGATACTGACTCCGCCCAACAAGCTGCCACTCAATTACAAAGCCAAGGGGTTAACACCGTCATGATTACTTTAGGGAAACAAGGGGTGTATTGCGCCCACGGGGAAGAGAGCTTTTTTGTTCCCGCCTTTGATATCGAACCCATTATTGATACCGTAGCTGCTGGAGATGCCTTTAATGGCAGTTTAGCAGTGGCGTTGTGTGGCGGAATGAATCTCCAACGCTCGATTATTTGTGGTTCGGCTGCAGGCGCTTTAACGGTAACCCAAGCGGGAGCACAATCGGCATTACCCAATTATGAACGATTACATCAATTTTTAGGGGAGCGTGTGGGCTGGAAACTAAAAGCAGAGAGTGATTAGAATAATGCCTATCCCTCTTTTAAGGCGCGATCGCGCGCCAGATAAACTTAAGCATCGGGTTCTAAGCCTACGCCAACGGGTGCAGTTGCACTTAACTTCAGTTCTGGATGATCCCCTTGAATTTGGTCTAAATTCCATTGATTCTTAAACAGTAACACCGGACGTTCCCAGATATCTTTAACCGTAACTGTATTAAACAGTCGTCCTGCTTTTTCTAGGGCTTCCCAGCCTCCTGTTACCCAACGGGCGACTTTATACGGGAGCATTTCGAGACTTGTTTCCACCCCATATTCATTTTCCATGCGATACTGCACCACTTCGATTTGCAGTTGTCCCACAGCAGCCAGAATGGGATCGCGCTTACTTTCATCTTTGGAGTACATGATTTGAATTGCCCCTTCTTCCCGTAATTCGGTAACGCCTTTGTGGAACTGCTTAAACTTAGAAGGATTCGGGTTTTTCAAATAAGCAAAAAGTTCAGGCGAGAAACAAGGAATTCCTTCATAAACCACTTTTTTCCCCGCATAAACGGTATCACCAATAGCAAACATGCCTGGATTATTTAAGCCAATCACATCCCCAGGATATGCTTCATCAATTGAATCGCGATCTTGGGCAAACAGCTTTTGCGGACGAGAAAGACGGACACTTTTGCCGGTGCGAGCATGATTAACGCTCATATCTTTCTCAAATTTGCCGGTGCAGACTCGAACAAAGGCAACGCGATC
>JAVLCL010000485.1:0-2556 GCA_031580825.1 Halothece sp. Uz-M2-17 | reverse complement strand
ATCCCATATTTTTCTGAATCTTTTTGCAACTAAGGTGGCAATTCCCGATTTTGAACGCCTAAGATAAAATGAAACAGCAATCCTACCTCAGATGGTAAGTAAAAACGTACCGTGCCAGTCTCTAAAGGTTTTAAGATTGACTTACACTCAGAATATCCCTGTCCTTGTCGGCGCAACGGACATTTAAAGCCGATCATGTTGACAGAAGCCTTTGGCTGCGATCGCTGCCAGCAAATTTTTGTCGTTCAAGATAATAATCAGGAATTGGAACAATTGGGAAGTGCTTATCCTTATAAACGGGCTTGGCGTTGGAATGGACAGCGGTGGTTTGCTGTTCATTCTCGTCTTGGAGAAATTTATCTCCCCATTGCTTTAGGGCTAATAGTGGTCTTGTTGGTGGTTTGGTTGCCTTTAACCTTACAGTCGTCTTTTGAAGTGACAATTTTCTTTTGGGCGTTACTGGCTTTATTATTAGCATTATTACCCGCCATAATGGTGTGGTTAGCCCATTGGCGTTCTTAGGGATCAAATGAAACGTGACGATCATGATCGCAATTCCAACTTGATTGAGACGGTAGTTAAACAGTCTCACCAGGCAAGTGAACAACTGGCGATAACCCAAGGTAGCCAACGTTCACAAGCTGTCATTGTCATGGCAAAATCGCTGCGAGAAGCCTTTGATGAAATTCTAGAAGCGAATACTCTGGATTTAGAAACTTGTCGCGAGATGGCAATTCCGGCGTTAATTTTGGAATGGTTGAAGTTAACCCCAGAACGGTTAGAAATCGCCATTAAAATTTTAGAACGGTTGGGGACAATTGCTGATCCAATTCAAAAGGTCAGTCATGCCCCTTATCCCCTTGATCCAGCGCAAACTTACTGTCAACGGATGCCTTTAGGGGTGATTACACTTATTTATGAAGCCTTTCCAGAACTGAGCGCGATCGCGGCAGGGTTATGTGTTAAAACCGGCAATAGTTTAGTCTTACGAGGGGGTAGCGAAGCCAGTCATTCTAACGAAGCTATTGTCAATGCCCTCAATCGAGCACTAGAAGACACAGAATTGCCGTCCCATACCATCCAACTCCTCCCCTCCGATCAAGGCTGTTCCATACAAGAATTAGTCCAACAAGAACCTTATACGAAATTAGTGATCCCTTATGGTCGTCCCAGTCTCGTGCAACAAACCGCTCGCACGGCAAACGTCCCGATTTTACGCACAGCCATTGGTAATTGTTATTTGTACTGGTCAACCAGTGGCAGTGCTGAGAAAGTGAAAGAGGTGATTATTGATAGTCATGCCAGCGAACCAGATCCTGTCAATGCCATTGAAAAAGTGTTAATTAATCGTAATATCAAGGCTTCAATTTTAATTAACTTGTTTCACGGGTTGCAAGAAAAAGGCTTTACCCTACGGGGGGAAGCGAGTCTGGTGGAAGAATATGGTCAGTATTTAAGCCCTGTCCAAGAACAAGAGTGGTCAGACAGCTATATTGATAAAATTGTTGCCTTTCGTTGGGTGGATGATGTCAGCAGCGCGATCGCGTGGATTAATCGCCATAGCAGTGGTCACGCGGACTGCATTATTAGCCAATCCTATCGGGAAACGCGCCAGTTCGCCCAAACCATTGATAGTGCTTTAGTTTATATTAATGCTTCCCCCCGTTTCTTCCGCTATGCAGCCAATGGCGATAGTATTTTCTTAGGGATGTCCAATCAAAAAGGTTATCGGCGAGGATTAATCGGGTTAGAGAGTCTGACGACATTTAAGCAAGTCGTGCAAGGGAACTAAATCTTTTCGGTGATCCCCACTTCTGATAGACTCAAAAACGAATGAACCAAGACCGCAGCTTTAGCTACGCACGGGAGAAAAGAAATTGTTAGAAAAAACACTCGGTTTAGAAATTATTGAAGTTGTTGAACAAGCAGCGATCGCGTCCTCCCGTCTGATGGGGAAAGGACTGAAAGACGAAGCGGATCAATTGGCTGTTGAAGCCATGCGCAAACGCATGAACCAAATTAATATGCGGGGTCGCATCGTGATTGGTGAAGGGGAAAGAGATGACGCGCCCATGCTCTATATTGGCGAAGAAGTGGGCATTTGCACCCGCCCCGATGCCAAAAACTATTGTAACCCAGAAGAATTAATGGAAATTGATATTGCCGTTGACCCTTGCGAAGGAACTAACCTTGTGGCAAAAGGTCAAAATGGCTCCATGGCAGTTTTAGCGATTTCCGAAAAAGGCGGACTCTTTGCAGCCCCAGACTTTTATATGAAAAAGCTCGCTGCTCCCCCAGCAGCACGGAATCATGTCGATATTCGGAAAACTGCAACCGAAAACCTCAAAATCATTGCTGACTGCTTAGATCGCTCTGTAGAAGAACTCGTGGTTGTCGTGATGGATCGCTCCCGCCACGAAGGTTTAATTAAAGAAATTCGTGAAGCAGGAGCAAGAGTCCGTCTGATTGGAGATGGTGATGTTTCCGCTGCGCTCTCTTGTGCTTTTGTTGGCACCAACGTTCACGCCCTGATGGGAATTGGGGCAGCCCCCGAAG
>JAVLCL010000484.1:0-2561 GCA_031580825.1 Halothece sp. Uz-M2-17 | reverse complement strand
GGGGCTGTCAGTGGCAACATATTGATTTAGCTTATCAAGAAAAAGCAAAAGAACAAGTCATTCTCGATGCACTGCAACGGATTGGCGGTTTTCAAAATCCACCGATTGCGCCCGTTTTAAGCAGTGTAAATGGTCTTAACTATCGCAACAAAGTAACTTATCCCTTACAGCGTTCCGCAGAGGGAAACGTCCAAGCAGGATATTATCGGAAAGGATCGCATAAACTGGTCAATCTCAATCAATGTCCGGTTCAAGATTCCCGTTTAGATCCCTTTTTAGCGCAAATTAAGCAAGACATCGAAGCCCAAGGCTGGGGAATCTATAACGAAAGCCGAGGAACGGGAAAACTCCGTCATTTAGCTTTGCGAATTGGACGGAAAACCGGACAAGTTTTATTAACCTTGATTAGTACCGATGGTAATTTAGAGGGACTAGAAGCCCAAGCGGAAACTTGGTTAAATACCTTTCCCAATTTAGTTGGCGTGTGTCTAAATGAAAATCCGCAACGGAATAACATCATTTTTGGGAAAGAAACCCATTGTATTGCTGGAAAAGCAGAAATTGAAGAAGAATTTGCGGGGTTAACCTTCTTTTTAAGTCCCAATACTTTTTTTCAAGTCAACACTGAAACCGCGGAAGCCCTCTGTAAATTAATTTTAGATCAACTTGCCCTCACCGGAACCGAAACGGTTGTTGATGCCTATTGTGGTATTGGTACATTTACATTACCTTTTGCTCGTCAAGCCAAAACCGTGATTGGTATTGAATCACAGGCAAGCGCGATCGCGCAAGGAGAACGCAACGCCCAATATAACCAAATTGAGAATGTCACCTTTCATGTCGGTAAAGTCGAGTCTCTTCTTCCGCAACTGGAAATTACCCCTGATTTTGTTTTTCTCGATCCGCCCCGTAAAGGCTGCGATCGCGCGGTTTTAGAAACCTTAATGAGCACAAAACCTCAGCGCATCGTTTATCTGAGTTGTCGCCCAGCCACACTTGCTCGTGACTTAAAACAACTCTCTAGTGCCGGCTATGAAATCACCCTTGTCCAACCTGCCGACTTTTTCCCCCAAACCGCTCATGTGGAATGTGCCGTGTTTTTAGAACAGGGAAATCCCTACTCATAATTAGGGGGTTTTACCCTTGTCAAACTTCTGATATAATAAAAGAGAAAATTCTAATAAAAAATCAATCAGCTTCTGTTAGCTGAATGGGAATTTTTTACTTGATTTTTTCCTAATTAATCTCTTCATTAACGGCTTAAAAATAGTGAGGTCATAGCGTGTGATTGCATTATCACCCCGTCCAACAAAGTGTAACTGGGGGACAGTGAGTTTTGCCTCAACTCTCTATCTGTGTCCGATTTTAGATCTCTTAGTTGCAAAAGTTCCCCCAGATTGGCAAGCCGAAGTTCGGTTGGGATTACAAGAGGCGTTAGTGAATGCAGCAAAACACGGTAATCAACTGGATCCAGGAAAAACGGTCATCGTCCAATATGCGATTATGGCAACTTCTTGTACATGGTTGATTACTGATAATGGCACCGGCTTTATTCCCCAATGTGGCTGTCAAGAAGATCCCGATAGTTTTCTGCCCGATGATTATTCAGAAAACGGTCGCGGACTGTGCCTTTTATATCACATTTTTGATGAAGTGGAATGGAATGAAGAAGGAACAGAATTAAAGTTAACCAAAAATCGCCATTGATCATTTCTACGGTAAAAAAAAGTCCTCGAAAACAAGTAAAGTAGGTAAAAGAGTACCGAACACAAAAGACGAAAGGAAAATCAGTCTGATGATGATGAAAGCAAAAGACATCATGACCCAAGACGTGGTCAAAATTAAAGGGTCAGCAACGATCGCGGCTGCCGTAGAATTAATGAAAACCAAGAATATCCGTTGTCTGATTGTTGATCGTCGTCGGGATGGAGATGCCTATGGAATTATTACCGAAACCGATATCGTGAAGCAAGTGGCTGCTTTTGGGAAAGATCCCCAGCAAGTGAGAGTCTATGAAGTGATGACAAAGCCCTGTGTGGTAGTAAACCCTGAGTTGGGAGTGGAGTATGTAGCACGATTATTTAGTCAAGTTAATATTCACCATGCCCCTGTGATTCAAGGAGACTTATTAGGGTTAATTTCCACATCGGATATTCTCAGAAAAAGTGATTTCGTGGAAAAACCGAAAGCGAAGATTTTAGAAGAAGAAATTAAAAACGCAATCACCAAAGCCCGTCAAACCTGTGAAATTAACGGGAGAAATTCACCCGAATGCGCAGTCGCATGGGATGTGGTCGAAGAACTGCAAGCAGAAGCAGCCCATCAAAAAGCAGAAAAAATGGAGGAAATCTCCCGAGGCTAAATTAAAAATGGATCACGAGATTGATATTGCACGGACGATTGACCACGCCCTCCTTAATCCCACAGCAACAACAGCAGACATCCAACGCTGTTGTAATGAGGCTTGGCAACATAATTTTCCCACCGTTTGCGTTTATCCGAGTGCGGTGCGGGAAGCGACAGAATATTTATATGGGAAAGCCCCCGCCGTGTGTACCGTG
>JAVLCL010000483.1:0-2570 GCA_031580825.1 Halothece sp. Uz-M2-17 | reverse complement strand
GTCATTAGTCATTAGTCATTAGTCATTGGTCATTAGTCATTGGTTCTTTAGTAACTGATCACTGAAACGGTTTGTCCGGGAACGAGACGATGGGTTCCATTGGCGATAATGCGATCATGGGGTTGTAAGGTTCCGCGAACATAGGCGCGATCTTTGTCTTGATGTAAAATTTCTACCGCTTGCTGTTGGACTTCCCAGCCCTTTCCGTCGGCGGATTCAACCACAACATACGCTGTCCATAAACCGCGAATCCCTTTTGTTAGTGCGGATAAGGGTAGCCAGTAACCGTCGCTATCAATGGTTTTTGTGCGGGTGAGACGAACGGTTTGTCCGGGATGCGTTTCTAAAATTGCAGATTGATCCAGTTCTAAAATTACGACTTGGGTTCTGGTTTCGGGATCGACTTCGGGTAAAATCGCCCGAACGGTTGCAGAATAAGTTTTAGAATCAATGGTGACGGTTTGCGATGATCCGATTTCTAATTCATTTGTCATTTCTACAGGAAGTCCGATCCACGCTTCGGGAACTGCATTTTCCACTAAGCGAATCACCGATTGTCCAGCCTGAATCACGGTTCCTTCATCAATATGACGTTTCGAGACAATCCCGTTAAAGGGGGCTTTGAGAATACTTTTACTGAGGGTGACATCAATCTCTTGAATACTGGCTTCCAGTTCCTGTACGGTCGCCTGTTGTGCAATAATTTCTTCTTTCCGCGTTCCGTTGAGTAATTCTTGCAGTTGGCTTTTGGCTTCGTCTAAACGGGCGGTGAGGGCTTCTGCTTGCGTTGCAAACTCGTCTCTTTGTTCTTGAGAAATCGCCCCTTCTTGATACAGAAACTCACGGCGCGATCGCTGCGATTGTTTTAAGTCTAATTCTTTTTCTAGATTCCGTACTCGGGCTTTGGCTGCGTCAATCTCTTCTTTCCGTGCACCGGTTTCCAGTTGTTGCAGTTGCGCTAAAGCGCGATCGCGCCTGGCTTCGAGTTGTTTTCGTTGTGCTTGTAAATTCCGAGTATCCAGTTTAGCTAAAGCGTCTCCTTTTGCAACGCGATCGCCTTCTTCCACATACACATCGGTTAATTCTCCCCCTCTTTCTAATCCTAATTCGCTACTGCGTTGGGCGGTTATTTCTCCTGTATAACGGCGAGTAATCTCATAACCAGAAGCCGATTCAAGGGTTATCGTTTCCACACTGACTGCATTGACTTCTGTTGTTTCTTGAGGAGAAGAAGGTTCACGAAAAAAGCGCGGAACACCGATCATTGCACCGACAACCAGAAAACACATTCCCCCTAACCAAATCAGTCGTTTCTTTCCTCCTTGTTTAGGTGGCTTTTCAATATATCCAGTTTCTTGGTCTTTATCGAGAGTTGTGTTGTTATGAGTTAGCATCAGAAAACCTCTATCGTAACGTACAGTATGGTATTTATTTGGGAAACAAGAAAGATAATGGTCTGCGTTTTGAGTGCTATCGCCTTTTTGATACCCTCCCAAGAACAATGAACCAAGAACAAAAATTTCAATTGTTCGTATCGTACCATACGGTATGGTATTGTCAACACCTTAGAAATCAACAATGATACGGTATTGTGGAATACGTCGTTGGCAAAGGAGACCGAGATGGGAGGATCAACGGAACGCTCAACACAAAAGAAAAAGGCGATTCTGGCTACAGCAACGGACTTATTTATCGAACGGGGTTACGATGGCGTAAGTGTGGACGCGATCGTCAAGAAAGTGGGCGGGTCAAAAAGCAATATTTACAACTACTTCGGGGGAAAAGAAGGCTTATTTTGTGCGATTGTAGAAGATTTGAGTGAACAGATTTTATCGCCTTTAGTGGAAGCAGATGTGGATAATTTACCGCCGAGAGAAGCCCTTACTGCAATTGGAAAACAGGTGATGTCGGTGGTTTTGTCTGATCGCGCGATCGCGCTGTTAAGGATTGTAATTGCTCAAAATCAGCAATTTCCAGAACTGGGACAATTATTTTTCAATTCTGGACCAAAACCCCGGTGTCAAGCCCTGGCGAAATACCTGCAAGATCAACAAGATCAAGGAAGACTCAAACCCTTTGATAGTGAACGGGCTGCGAAACAATTTGTGGGGATGTTTTTAGGGCTCAATCAAATGCAACGCATTTTAGGCATTACCCCCGCCCCCACTTCAGAAGAAATTGCATCTATTGTTGAAGATGCGGTGAATACTTTTTTAGAAGGACATCAGAATTAGTCATTGGTCACTGCCTCCAATGTTGTCGCTGTCAACTTTTAGTTTAGGGTAAAATGTTGGCACTGTCAACCTAAAGATTATGACTTCAAAAACGAGCAAAACTTACCATCATGGAGAGTTACGAGAAAACCTAATTGAAGCAGCGATTACGTTAATCAATGAAAAAGGAATCAGCGATTTATCCTTACGACAACTCGCCCGTTATGTGGGAGTCTCTCATAACGCACCCTATCGCCATTTTGAAACGAAACAAGCCCTGTTAATGGCAGTTGCCGAGGAGGGGTTTATTGCCCTGCGAAAAAGGCTAGAAGAGGCAAAAATCGGGTCATTTGAGGA
>JAVLCL010000013.1:0-17374 GCA_031580825.1 Halothece sp. Uz-M2-17 | reverse complement strand
GTAATCCAACCAATGGTGTTTAACATCCAGAAGACGGCGAGATAGATGCATCCCAAGCAGAGATGTCACAAGTACCGCCACGACCAGGACCGTCACAGGGGAAGCTGTAACCAAAGTCTTTTTTGTCAGGCATGAGTTTGGAACCACGGGCATCCAAAGCACCTTTCACCAGAATTAAGGTGGTGGTGTGGAGTCCGAGCGCGATCGCGTGGTGAACTAAGAAGTCCCCAGGTCCAATCGTGAGGAATAAGGAGTTATCGCCACTGTTGATCGCTTGCATCCAACCCTCTAACCAAACGTTGCCATGATTGGGCCAAGCTGTGGTCGCAATACTGTCGGGATTGGAGAGTAAGGTATCCATGCCGTAGAGCATTTTACCGTGAGCAGCTTGCACAAATTGGGCAAACACAGGCTCAATGAGAATTTGTTTCTCAGGGGTACCAAAAGCAACGACAACGTCGTTGTGAACGTAGAGTCCTAAAGTATGGAATCCTAAGAAGAGGGAAACCCAGCTTAAGTGGGAGATAATTGCCTCTTTATGTTGGAGAACGCGATCAAGCACGTTTCCTTTATTTTGTTCGGGATCGTAGTCACGGATTAAGAAGATTGCCCCGTGAGCAAACGCACCGACCATAATGAAACCAGCAATGTACTGGTGGTGGGTATAAAGTGCAGCTTGTGTCGTGTAATCCCGCGCAATAAAGGCATAAGGCGGTAGAGAATACATATGCTGCGCCACCAAGGAGGTAACAGTTCCTAACGCAGCCAGCGCAAGGGCAAGCTGGAAGTGTAAGGAGTTATTCAGGGTGTCATAGAGTCCTTGGTGAGGCAGATTAAACTGACCTTCGCTTTGACCACCGACTAAACCTTTTTTGGAATCGAGCATTTCACGGATGCTGTGACCAATCCCAAAGTTGGTGCGATACATATGACCGGCAATAATGAAGATTACCGCGATCGCGAGATGGTGGTGTGCCATATCGGTTAACCACAGGGATTCCGTTTGAGGATGGAAACCACCGAGGAAGGTTAAGATTGCAGATCCTGCACCTTCAGACGTGCCAAAGATGTGGTTAGCAGTATCAGGGTTTTGGGCATATACCCCCCAGTTACCACTAAAGAAAGGTCCTAAACCAGCAGGGTGAGGCTTTACAGACAGGAAGTTATCCCAACCGACGTGCTGACCACGAGATTCAGGAATTGCCACGTGAACCAAGTGACCCGCCCAAGCGAGAGAACTAACGCCAAATAAACCCGCTAAGTGGTGGTTAAGGCGGTGTTCAGCACTCTTGAACCAAGAGAGGCTGGGACGGAATTTCGGTTGGAGATGAAGCCAGCCAGCGAATAAGAACACAGCCGAGAGTAATAATAAGAAGACTGCGCCTTGGTATAAATCGCCATTGGTGGTCATCCCGATGGTGTAGAACCAGTGATAAACACCAGAGTAAGCAATATTGACTGGGTTAGAAGCACCGGCTTGTGTGAAAGCATCAACCGCAGCTTCACCGAAGTGAGGGTCCCAAATTGCGTGAGCAATCGGACTTACGTTTAAAGGGTCTTTAATCCACTGTTCAAAATTACCTTGCCAAGCAACGTGGAATAAGGTACCGGAAGTCCAGAGAAAGATAATGGCAATGTGACCAAAGTGAGAAGCAAAAATCTTTTGATAAAGATTCTCCTCAGTCATGCCATCATGGCTTTCAAAGTCATGAGCCGTAGCAATCCCGTACCAAATCCGACGCGTCGTTGGATCTTGAGCAAGGTCTTGGCTAAATTTTGGAAATTTGGTTGCCATAGCCTTTGTTGGAAATCCTCTTTGCAGATGAATGAGTAAATTAAGTTTAGTTGAAACTCATTTTGGTTTTGGGAGAGCCGACCCTCAGAACTGTTGTTTTAAGAGTCAGCCCTCAGTTAGTTTACTGATTTTTAAACCAGTGTTACCGCTTTTAAGCGGAACCGTCAACTGACGGCGATGATTCTTGCTAAGAAGAACGCCCAAGTAGTAACAATTCCTCCTAGCAAGTAGTGAGCAACGCCCACCGCACGTCCTTGCACAATGCTGAGCGCACGGGGTTGAATCGCAGGAGCAACTTTTAGTTTGTTGTGAGCCCAGACAATTGACTCGATTAATTCTTGCCAATAGCCACGACCACTGAACAAGAACATCAAGCTAAATGCCCAGATAAAGTGCGCCCCTAAGAACAACAGCCCATAAGCAGACAGTGCGGAACCATAGGAGTTAATGACGTTAGCTGCTTGTCCCCACAGGAAGTCGCGGAGCCAGCCATTAATGGTAATTGCACTGGTGGCAAAGTTACCGGAGGTGATGTGAGAGACGGTACCATCTGGAGAAACGGTTCCCCAAACATCCGACTGCATCTTCCAGCTAAAGTGGAAAATCACAATGGAGAGGGAGTTGTACATCCAGAATAAGCCGAGGAATACATGGTCCCAACCGGAAACTTGACAAGTACCACCGCGACCCGGACCATCGCAAGGGAAGCGGAATCCGAGTTCTGATTTATCGGGAATCAAGCGGGAGTTACGTGCATACAAGACCCCTTTCAGGAGAATGAGAACGGTAACGTGAATGGTAAAGGCATGGATATGATGCACCATGAAATCAGCTGTACCAAGTTCAATGGGCATCATGGCAACTTTACCGCCAACCGCTACAACATCGCCACCGAAGGCATAACTTGCAGGCTCGATCGCGTTAGGAGCAGTGCCACCCGGCGCGATTGTATGAAGATTTTGAACCCACTGCGCGAAAATCGGTTGCAGTTGAATGGCATTATCGGAGAACATATCCTGCGGACGACCCAACGCACGCATGGTGTCGTTGTGAACATAGAGTCCAAAGCTGTGGAAGCCGAGGAAAATGCAAACCCAGTTTAAGTGAGAAATAAGTGCATCCCTTTGACGTAGTACCCGATCCAGTAAATTGTTAACATTCTTCGCTGGATCGTAGTCTCTGACCATGAAGATTGCACCGTGTGCACCAGCGCCCACAATTAAAAAGGCACCAATCCACATATGGTGGGTAAACAGAGATAATTGGGTCGGATAATCCGTCGCCAAATAGGGATAGGGAGGCATCGCATACATATGCTGAGCCACAATAATCGTGACCGAACCGAGCATTGCTAAGTTGATTGCCAACTGAGCGTGCCAGGAAGTAGTCAGGATTTCATAAAGCCCTTTGTGTCCTTCACCGGTTAAAGGTCCTTTATGCGCTTCTAAAATTTCTTTAATGCTGTGACCAATACGCCAGTTGGTGCGGTACATATGACCCGCAATAATAAACAGAACCGCAAGGGCTAAGTGATGGTGTGCGGTATCAGATAACCATAAGCCACCTGTGGTTGGGTTCAACCCACCTTTGAAGGTCAAGAAGTCAGCATATTCTCCCCAGTTCAGGGTAAAGAAGGGTTTTAAACCTTGCTCAAAACTGGGATAGAGTTCTGCCATCAAACTCCGATCCAAAATAAATTGGTGGGGCAACGGAATATCCTCAGCAGCTACCCCTGAATTCAGGAGTTTATTCACGGGTAAAGAAACGTGAATTTGGTGACCAGCCCAGGATAAACAGCCTAACCCGAGTAAACCAGCGAGGTGGTGGTTCAGCATCGACTCCACATTCTGGAACCATTCCAGTTTAGGAGCACGTTTGTGATAGTGGAACCACCCAGCAAAGATCATCAGCCCTGCCATCACTAAAGCACCAATTGCGGTGCAATAAAGTTGGAAGCTGTTGGTGAAACCGGACGCTCGCCAGAGGTAGAAGAACCCAGACGTAATCTGAATTCCTTGGAAGCCACCGCCGACATCTGCGTTCAAGATTTCTTGACCAACAATAGGCCAAACGACTTGGGCGCTCGGTTTGATATTGGTGGGATCGCCTAACCAAGCCTCATAGTTGGAGAAGCGAGCACCATGGAAATACATACCACTGAGCCAAACGAAGATGATGGCTAAGTGACCGAAGTGCGCACTAAAAATTTTGCGCGAAATATCTTCTAAATTGCCTTGACTATCAAAGTCGTGTGCGTCTGCGTGTAAATTCCAAATCCAAGTTGTGGTTTTGGGTCCTTTAGACAGGGAGCGGTCAAAATGCCCCGGCTTGCCCCACTTCTCGAAAGAAGTTGGAACCGGGTCTTTATCCACTGCTACCCTGACCTTTTCCTCATTTTCCGGAGGACTAATTGTCATAGGGGGTCTCCTCTCTAGACAGTTTTAACTGTTATTCCCATGATTAGGAATGAACCGTTAAAGAACAATCATTTCGTAAATTTATGATCACTATTGTTGTCTTTCGATACAACAAATTGATCCCTTTTTACGGTTCACTGCTGTACCTTACTTGTAAATAATAGAGGGTGGTTTCGACAACTGTTGAGACTCCTTAACAATACTTAAAGACTTGACAAAACTTTCTGTAATGACCATTCTGCCTTCTTTATATCTCTCAAAAAGTCAAGACAAGATTCTTTATTTGTTACAAACTGCAATAATAAATTAATATTTATGTTAGTAATTTGTTGTTTGTTATTTGTTATTGGTTCTGGGTTATTGATAGCTGACTGGTCACAACCAAGGTTGTTAGTATTTCCTCACAGCAAGTTTAACTGTTCTTTTGTATTGCTCTGATCAACATTATCTTCGTCACTTTGTCCAGCTAACAGGTGTTCTGCTGCTTCTAGCATTTCGTCTGACATCTCTTGCAAATCTTCGCGATTTTCTAAATAGGTTTTGAGAGCACTCATGGGATCTAAGCTGACTTGTTCTCCAAATTCGGGAACGCGGGGGCGCGCTAACTGACTCACTAACTCCGGCGAAATGGTATAGCTGTGGGCAAAATTGAGAGTTTTTTGTAGCGTGTGGGTTTCAATTTTGTCGAGTTGTTCTGAACGCAGCTTATATTTCAGGCGAACCACAGCATCAGGGATTTTTTTCTGCGCGATCGCGCTCAAAATTGCTTGCTGAGGGTCTTGTTTTTCCGTCACATCTACCTCGATCGTTAAAAACGGACGCACCGGTAACGGACAAAACTCCCACTGCGGATTCCCTTTTTCTAAATCTAGTAATATATAACCCTTCTCTTCCTTCTCCTCACTAAAATCGACTCGTTCAATGCTTCCTGGGTAAATGACCGGCGGTTCTCCCTTCGGATTTAAATTTTGGTGACGATGGACATGACCGAGGGCAACATAATCAAATTCAGGGCGGATTAAAAACGACATGGGAATAGTAAACCCTTTCCCCACTGCTAAAAATCGTTCTGCCCCTAATTCTGCTCTTTCCGCCATTAAATGCGCTAACAATATTGTTGGCAAATTTGGATCAAGCTGTCGAATTTCTGCTTCTAATATCGGTTGTAATTTTTTCAAGAGTAATTGATTCACGTCTGCTAAAGATAACCCTTCTGTTTCTGGGCGCGTTAATAAAGCAGAATGAGTCAGCCAAGGAAGGGTCATCACTTGTACAGATCCATTTGCTGTATCAATGCGATGGGTTTCAATTTGATCGCCAACAATAAATCCGGGAACACCAAGGGTGCGGTAAATAGATAAACTTGCACCCCCTTTCCCTTGAGAATGTTGATCATGATTTCCCACCAGCAAAAGGGTTGGGATCTCTGCAGCAACTAACCGTCGGAATTGTGAAGCAAATGTTTCTTGAATATAAGGCGGAGGAGTCGCATCAGGGAAAGCATCTCCTCCAAATAAAACTAAATCGACAGGTTCAGCTAAAGCGCGATCAATACAAATGCGGAGAGAGTTTCTAAAATCTTCCAGTCTGGTATTTAATCCGGTTTTGGGGTTGGTGCGTCCATGAGACAAACCACTTCCCATGTGAATATCTGAAACGTGGAGAATTTTTATCATAAGGAACTGGAATCAAAACTTTGCGCTTCTCCATCTGTCTTTGGGAGATGAAGTCCACACTCCTGCTTTACGCCTTGAAATCTTGTATCTCTTTCATGTTCATCAGTTAAGGAAATGGGGCGACTGGAATGCCAATCACCAACTGTCATATAACCTTGATCAAATAGAGGATGATAGGGCAGATCATATTCAGTCAAATAACGATGAACATCTCGCGAATGCCAGTCTAAAATTGGTAGGATCTTATAGATTCCCGATTGTTCTCCAATCCGAGGCAGTTGTTGACGGTGTTGAGTTTGATCCCGCCTTAAGCCAGCCAGCCAAGCTGTTGCACCTAATTCTTTTAAGGCTCGCTGCATCGGTTCAACTTTGCGAATTTGGTCATATAAATTTAAAGATTCAAGATCTTTCTGTTCCCAAAGTTTGCCATACAGGGCTTCCATCCGAGCAGGGGAGATGGGAGATTGATAAACTTGCAAGTTGAGATTCAGTCTTTTAGTTAGTTGATCGGCAAAACGATAAGTTTCGGCATGAAGATAGCCTGTATCGACCCAAATAACTGGAATATCAGGAATAATACGAGTGACTAAGTGTAACATCAACGCGGATTGAATTCCAAAACTGGTACTCATCACTAAGCCATCACCAAAGGTTTGCGCTGACCATTGAATGAGTTGTTTGGCTTCCGCATTTTGGAATTGATTATTCAGTTCTTCTAAATTAAGTTGAGGTTGCTCTAAAGTTGCAACAGTCATGGAATTTGAAGCCTCATATTGATGTTGAGTCTGATGATCTTGGAGGTGAGAAGACTGAGAAGAAGACTTGGCGGGGGTTGAATTCATGTAAAGCAAAAGTCAGAAATTGCAGTAGCCACTCTGTGAATTGAGAGTGATTTCCCCACTTAGCTTACCACCTCCTACTTTGATCTTAAAACAGAATCTCCCATAATCCGGTCGGGAAAGTGGAATTTATAACAAAAGTTAGAGGATACGGTCACTCTCTAACTTTAAAAAATGGGGTTCTCCATACAGCAAGGGAATTTGATGAACCCAACTGAGTGCAACTGCAAAACAATCGCCATAATTGAGTTGAGCGGGATGATTTCCTCCTTGACCATATTGTTGATAAATTTCCACTGCTTTGAAAGCTAAATCTTGATCGACGGCAACATAATCTAGATCCAAATAACTGATGAGACTTCGTACTTCCGCTAGTATCCCTTTGTGAACAGCAACGATCAGTAGCTCTTGTAACGTTCCTGAAGAGATGAGAAGTTGCGGAGCTTGTATGGCTTGTTGGTAAATATGTTCCCAACCTTGTTCTCGCAGCGCGATCGCAATAACGGCTGATGTATCCAAAATCATAAAGGCAGTCCCTTTTCATCGTAGAGCGTATTGGCATCAAACTCCTGTGCCTTTGTCTGAGCCGTCTCTTGCAGATCCGGTAATTTTTCTGCTAGTTGAGCTTGCCGTCTTTCCCGCCGTAATTCTTGATATTCTCGCTCTAAGGCTCGTTTAACAATTTCTGTGGGTCCTTCTCCGGTCATTGCTCGCAGTTGTTGAATTAAGCGGTCAACGTCTGAGTTTTTGATATTGATAGCCATTCGTTCTAGATTAAATTTCTACCTTTTTATTCTATAATTGTCGTCTCAACTGAACGAAACACTGGTAAGATAATATAAATGTTTACAAACTCAAACAGTCCCAAATAATAACGCAATTCACAATAACCTATGATCGATTTGCCTAGCCTTTCCATTGACCCAATGGGCATTCGTTATGGATCTAGTAAATTATTCCAAATTTTAGTTCCACTAACGAGCTATGTTGTATTACGAGATATCTTCTTAAAAAAGTTGGTTTTGAGGGATACAGTGGTTGAGAAAATTAACCAAATTCTTCCTCAAAATGAATTTTTTGAACAATTTCGTACGGATTTACCGAAAATTTTTGACCAAACTGTGGGCTTTCTCTCTTGGAAAGTAGGATGCGATTTAGGGTTTTTCTTAATTGTGACCGGCTTGGGACCTTGGGAACGCGCCTTCACTTGGTCGGGTTTACTTCCTTATACGATTATTCAATACTTCGTTTATTTCTTGATTGGACGACGGATGTTAGTGGATGGACAACTAAATCCTTTCAGTGAAACAGTTGGCGAAACAGTGACACCAGAACCGCGCCCTTGGTGGAAGCGATTGCTATCTAAATATCTTCATGAAGACTTAAACACAACCAATGAATATGTTCCAATGCGACAAGTTTTTCTGAAACCGTTTGTCGATTATGGGGGATTGGTTTTAAGTTGGTCACTCTACAACGTTGGCATTTTCTTTTTTCAGTCGGGAGAATTGAATCTAGCACCTGTCATTCAATTTACTTTCTTCCAAATGCTAACCTTTTATTTAGTTAATACCTATGGTTATGTCATTGGTTATAACGTGGGAGAGTGGATTGAAATTGGTATCTCTGCCTTAGAAGAATGGTTTTCTAGTTGGAAACGCCAACAAGCCCATCAACTTAAGCAAGAATCGAATCAAGAGCAAAAATCGCTACAACAACAGTTTTATACGCTATCAGAGTCAATTCATCAGGTTTGGCAAAACCTTAAGTATGGTTACTTATGGCAGTTACAAGTGTTTTTGGGTCAATATGGCATTGGTCGCAAGTGGTTTTTGACAACTGTGAGCGGTGTTGTTGCGGTTGTTTTAATTGCCCCTAGTTTTGCAGGGGTGATGTTTTCGGTGGGGAACAATGTCAGCGATCTTTGGTTTGACCAATTAGGGGAAGTGGATCAGGTGCAAGTGGCGCAAATCGAACCTTCAATGTCTGATCAAATCAACCTTCCCAACTCAGAGGTGGTTATTGCCCAATTTCCTGAGTTTTGGCAAGCCCTCTATACACCAGAAACACAATTTGAGAATATTGCCTTGGATGATATTCCTTCTGTGATGAAGGATGTAGAAGCAGATACCAATAGTTAGGAAGATTATTGTTATGGAAAGTTGCCGAAGAGGAGTTTTTATCTCCATTCTCGGAGTTTCAGTGTCGTTATTGGTTTTATTAACGGTTGCGGTTGTATTGTGGCTGTTCTTTTGGTTGATTCCTGCAAGTGCAATCGCTGCAGAGTTACCAACTGTTGAAGAACAATCTACAATGAGTCGTGAAATTGACCACAATAGTATCGGCAATCTGGAAAATGATGTTTTGTATTACATTGTGGTTGACCGGTTTTTAGATGGGGATGCCAGAAATAATATTCCTGAGTATGCATTTGAGGATGACACATCAAAACCCGAAAAGCGAGTTTATAACAAAATGAATAAACTCCTACTTCGGCATACTTATGACCCCACTCATCGACATATGGGGATGTATTGGGGAGGTGATTTAGAAGGGGTGATTCGCCGATTAGATTATTTAGAAGATTTGGGAGTGACTAAACTGGTTTTATCTCCAATTCAAGATAATTCTAATGGTTTGTTTTATCACCCTGATATTCATTCCTACTTATATCGCGATAAGACAGAAACTGTTGAGGATGATTTTTATAATCATGTTTCCACCCCTTATCACGGTTATTGGACTAAAGATTGGTTTGAAATTGATGAGCATTTTCGGTCTCCTGATGATGAGGGTGAGAATCGTTACGAGATTTTCCGCAGGTTATTGAATGAAGCCGGAAAACGGGGCATTGGTGTTATTCTCGATTTGACCATGAATCAAACCGCTCCCGGTCATATTTCTACCGAACCTCCGAATTTAGGGGCAGGTGGCTTTTTATTTGGAGAATCATGGTTTGCGGATAATGGGGATATTTATCGGCATGGAAAACGAGTTGCAACCCATTGGGATCCAAAAACAGGGGAACGAGATCCCCAAGGGTGGTTTCATGAACCTAAGATTATTTGGGATTTTGATACGGCTTCTAAGGAGTTGATTGAAGAGGGTCAAATTAGTGGTGGAATGCCTGATTTGAATCAAGATGCTCCACAGGTGAAACAATATTTATTTGATGCTGCTCAATTTTGGCTTACCTTCAATCAAGAGCAATATCCGATCGCGGGCTTTCGTTTAGATGCGGTCAAACATATCAATGAGGGATTCTGGCAAGATTTTGAAGATTTTGTATTGTCCATTAACCCAAAAGCAGTGTTACTAGGAGAATACTTTGGTGGCGGTTATCGTGCTGAAGCTAGTATTGATTTTCTGCGAGAAACGGATGAGATTACCCAATATGATTTTAATTTGAGTGAAGCAGCCAGACGCTTTTTCTCGCGCGATCGCAGTTGGGATGGACGAACCTATATTTTGCGAGAAACAACTTTAGGTCGTAAAGGTAAATACTATAATTACAATGCGCTCACCCGATTTCTCCATTGGGTAATGAACCCTGCACAAACGCTAGAAATTCCTACTGCTTCTCTCGATGACATTTCAGATGAAGAAGCTAAAGGTTGGGTGACCTTTGTAGAAAACCACGATAAACCTCGCTTAAAAACTTATTATCCTGATGTTTCTGATCAAGCCTATAAAAGCCTGCTTAAGTTTCAGTTTACAGCCCGAGGTGTTCCTTTAATTATGTATGGTACGGAAACCGAACTGGCGATTCCTTATCATCCCGATCATGATGGCTTATTTGGGGCTGGAGGTGATCCCTTCAATCGTCCAATGATGATTTGGCCCGGACATAAAGGTTGGAAAGCAGATATTCACGATACGACAAAACGGATGGCGCACTTGCGTCAAGATTATCCAGTCTTGCGATATGGGGAAACTCGTTATCTGTTTCCAAAAGGGGCAAATAAAAAAGAAGATATCTTTATGCTGCGAGAAGGAGAAAATAGTCCTCGTATTCTTTATACTTACTCTACAGAAGGAGGGGAGTTTCTGCTTTCCTTTGCAGAAGAAGGTGTAACCCATGGTCAAGTCGTTGATACAGATCAAGAATTAGAGTTATCTGATGGGATGCTACCGATTCAACTCCAACCGGAAGAAGCTAAGGTATTTGTTTTAGAGTGATCTGTTTCTTCGCACTCCCACTAGCCCTAAGGCTGTTTCATTCTATTGTTTTGTAATTCTGCGATACACTAAAAGACCACCCCCAGATCATTCTCATAGAGTTATGACCGCCGTTAAGACAGCTACTGTTCATTTAGTTGAAGTTTTTTCCGCAATTCAAGGAGAAGGATTAAACGTTGGAACCAGACAAATTTTTGTTCGTTTTAGTGGTTGCGACTTACGGTGTCATTTTTGCGATAGTGACCAGACTTGGGAAAAACAGTCCGAATGTCGAATTGAGAAAACTCCTGGGAAGCGAGATTTTGAAGTTTATCCTAACCCAGTGAATGAGGCGCAACTGCTGAGTTGGATTCGTCAGCATAATCAAGATCGTCTTCACGATAGTATTAGCTTAACTGGTGGTGAACCTCTTTTACACGCCAAATTCTTACAGCAGTTTTTACCAAAACTGAAAGCTAATATTTCTTTACCGATTTACTTGGAAACAGGAGGACATCGCCCACAACAGCTTTCTCTCATTGTGAATTATATTGATTGCATTGGGATGGATATGAAATTACCCAGTGTTAGTGGTGAGCAGCAATGGAAAGCTCATGCTCAGTTTTTAAGTTGCTGTGTTTCCCAAACAGACGTTTTTATTAAGTTAATTGTTTCTGATCAAACCAGTGAGGAAGATCTAGCTCAAGCCAGAGGCATTATTGCTGATATTAGTTCGGAAGTTCCTGTGATTTTGCAACCTATAACACCCATTTTGCGAGAAAGAATTTTTCCGCCAAACCCAGAACAAATCTTAGCTTGGCAAAGTTTCTTGAAAGAATCTTTATCTCAAGTGCGAGTGATTCCCCAAACTCATAAGATGATTGGTCAACTTTAAGAATATTTTAAATACCCCCTCCCACAGAAGAAAGGGGGTATTTCATTAACTAAGAGGTGATATCATTACGATTCTTGGCTTTCTGCGATCGCGCGGTTAGACTGACCCCCTAAATTGATTTTTACTTTACGGTTGGCTGCATCATCCACTTTCGGGAGACGCAGGCTGAGAATACCGTTGGTATAGTCTGCTTCTACCTGATCTTGTTTAATTCCGACCGGTAAGCCGATCGCGCGACTGAATTTACCATAGCGGAATTCAGAACCATAGGTGCGTTCACTATGATCTTCATAGTGATGTTCACCGCTGATTGTTACCGAGTCACGGTTAACGGTGACATCAATGTCATCCTCATTCAAGCCAGGCAGTTGCGCTTTCAAGATTAGGTTTTCGCCAGCGTCATTGAGCTCGATCGCGGGATTCCATTCTTGGAAGTCAAACGGACGCTCGCCAGTCATTTCATCAAAGAGGCGATCCATTTGACGACGGAAAAGATCCATATCAGTCGTAGGGTTCCAGCGTACAAGTGCCATACAGCGTTCACCTCCTAAAAGTGATTCACCATTTACACTGCCTTGCTTAACCTCTTAGCTCAATTCTTATGGTGGCAAACAGATTGCTTTAGAATCAGTGAGGCAAACCGAAAACTCAGATTTCGTTTTACCGTAAACGGTTATTCGCGAATCACACCATCCTCAACTGACCGCACCCTATCAAAGGTATTGGGCGATCCATTCCAGTTAAAACCATTAATCTGAATAGAAACTGAACCAATTTTTTGTGTGGGATTGTAACGGAGGCGTAGGTTGTAAGTGCGACGAGAGTATTCAAGGATAATATTACTACTAATTACATCACCATCATCGAGATTGATTGAGGTTTGTACTCCTGCTAGAAAAGGACCGTAAACTTGTTGCAGTACACCAAAAGAGAGGCGTTTGCGATCAACCAAGCGATCAAATTCAAAAGGTGATTCACCTTCCCCAATCGCTTGAGTATAAGTAACGTTAAAACTGGTGTAGTCGAGAGTTTGTTTCGAGAAGTGACCCAACTGTCCAGCCAACCCCAGACTTAAACTAATGGAGTTTTGATCATCTCCATTGCTATAAAGACTCGTTACTCCTGTCATTCCGGTTTGCAAACGGAGATTGGGACGAACTGGAACTGGGGTGTAGCGTAACCCTTCTTCTGGGGTTGCAGGTAAGGTTTCCCCTTCCCAGAGAGAGGTTCCCCAACTTAACCCTGTTGCTGCTTGATACCGAGTTAAAGTCACGCGATCGTTTTCGCGGTTTGGTTCCAGTAATTCTGGCACATCGGTTTCTGCGTTAATGCGCTGAACACCTCCTTGGTAGCGTAAACTAATTCCACTATCACCCAAAGTAAAATTCGGAGAGGCAATCACAGCACCGATACTGCTTTGTACGGTTTGAAAGCCAAGGGAGCCATTAAACAGACGATCGCGAAAACTGGCTTCTAAATCGAGACTATGTTGTCCGTTTCCTCGTCCCACAGCTTGCTGTAACCGAACACTTCCCCGTAAATTATCTTCTAAGACATTCTCTTCAAATCCTGTAATTTCCCCTTGTACCCTTAAGCTGGTGCGAGGATTGAACTGTCCGTTAAGGTCTCCTTGAATCCCAAACACGCCTGTGTCTAGCACAGAATCATCTAACAAGGCTTGCTGAACAAAATACTGAGGGATTACACTAAAGTTCCAAGTGGGAGTTTCAAATACTGTAAATTCTCTTTCGATATATAATCCACCGCGATCATCAGAATCAAAACCAAAGTTAACAATACTCGGTGATCTTTCCCGTTGATCTAGAACAATGCGGTTACGAGGAATGGGAACAGATAACCCATCATCAAATACTAAACGCTGATCAGAGGTCACAATTTCATCTTGTAAAGGACCCAGTTGGCGAAACTCAGCCGTATCTGCACGTAGTTCTAATTCTGGCGGTGAAAACGGATCATTTGTAATCCGAACATTAGTGGCTGTCCAGTTTCCCCCATCAAAAATAATTTCATCCGCAGCAAAACGCAAGCGATTAATTACACCTCCAGTTTCAGGAGCAGAAAAATTTTCTACACCGCGCCCTCCGCCCACAGAGAACTGATATTGGTTTTCTTGCGCCACATCCTGAATGGGCTGATCGGTAACAGGCGTTGGCGGTAAATTATCTTCACTACTCCCCCTTAAGCCAAATGCAACATCACGACTTACGGTCGGTTGATAAACTTCTCCGCTTCCATTTTTAATCACTCCTTCATCTTGTAAAAAATTATACTCAAAGCGATCACCATTTAAAACTTGTTCTCCACGCTGAAAACTGACGTTTCCAGTTCCCACCGCCATTCGAGTACCGGTATTAATTTTTAACTGATCCGCCACTAAAACTCCCTGTGCAAAACGTACCATTACATTCCCTTCTGCTGTAATCACCTGCGTTTGGGGATTATAGGTTTGGCGATCCGCCATCACTTCTAGTACCTCTTGCGGGGAAGAAGTCTCCCCTTGTGCAATTTTCCACTGTTGTGTTTTTCCTCCTCGTACCTCAACTTGAACATGAGTAATTGTTTGTCCATAATTGACAGTATCGAGTGGTTGAATAAAAGCAACTGGATACGGATTAGTTGTGGGAACAACAGTTTCTAAAGTTGGTTCAGAAGATGGAGGAACATCAGCAAATAGCATTGATTGAGGGGTAATACTTGGTCATTTCTTGCTTATCAGTTGACTATCATTGGAGCAGAAAGTGCCCCTATTATCAATTCCTTGTGTCTCACTTTGCAATTTGACCATGAATAATTTAGCGATTGAAACCCGCGGACTAACGAAACAATACGATCGCGCGCTGGCGGTTTATGATGTTGATTTAACCATTGAAAGTGGAGAGGTGTATGGATTAATCGGACCCAACGGTGCAGGAAAAACGACACTCATCCAGATGCTAGCAGGGGTAGAGGAACCAACAGTGGGGGAAGTCTATTGGTTTGATGAACCGGTACGCTTTAATCAATCTCATTTTCCTCTCAAGCGTCGCTTAGGCTATCTTCCTGATGATTTTCCTCTGTATGATGATCTAACAGTTTGGGATTATTTAGAGTATTTCGGTCGCCTTTATTATTTACGTCAACCGCAACTCCGCCGTCGTTTAGAAGAGGTGTTGGAGTTAGTTCAACTGACCTCGAAACGCAAAAGTCTGATTTCGACTTTATCCCGAGGAATGCGTCAACGGTTGAGTTTAGCGCGAACGATTATTCATGAACCAATTTTATTGTTGTTAGATGAACCTGTTTCAGGACTAGATCCGATATCTCGTCAGCAATTTCGAGAAATTATTAAAGTTTTACAAGAAGCGGGAATGACGATTTTAATCTCTTCTCATGTTTTAAGCGATCTTGCAGAACTGTGTACTTCCATTGGCATTATGGAATTAGGCTATTTAGTAGAAAGTACCTCTTTAGCTGACCTTTATCAACGTTATCCCCAACAAGAATTAATCATTTCGACCGTTGATCGAGTGGAAGAATTAGCGAAAGTGTTATCGCAGTTTAAAGGGGTTGAAACTTATGAAGTTATTGCTTCTGAACAGCAAATTAAAGTCGAGTTTAGCGGAAGCGAAAATGATAAATCAGACTTGCTGCGATCGCTGCTAGATTTAGGCTTTCACATTACAGGATTTCACACGCAAAAACAAGATTTAGAAAAGCTCTTTTTACAACTCGATCATAAACAACCTAGTTAAACGAGATTGAAATCAACTCCGTCATACAAATCCAGTAAAGTGATTTCAAATTTTAAGGAATCAAAAACAATTTTTGCTCCTTGATCTTGATATTCAGTTAATAACCATTGCTGATCATTTTGCTTGACATATTGCATGACATGATATCGCGTTTGGTCAATTAAAATATATTCTTGCAGTTCGGGAATAGAACGATAAGCGGAGAATTTATCTCCTTGATCATAATTTTTAGTCGAGTTCGATAAAACTTCTGTAATTAAAATTGGATTCATGACGGTTGTTGTTCCTTGATCCGCATAGATCGGATCACCGGAGATGAACATCACATCAGGATAAGTATATTGACGATAATGAGGAATCCAAACCTTAACATCGCCCATATAAACTCGATAATTTTTTTTTCTTAAGCCAAATTTAAAATGAGATGCTAAGTTGAGTGAGATTTCGTTGTGGTTGGTTGTTCCGCCTGTCATCGGAATAATTTCTCCATCGCGATATTCATATCTTTCTTCTGTCGTTTTTTCTAACTCTAGGTATTCTTGGGGAGTGTAATGAGGAGTTGTTGTAACCATTTTCTTCAAGTTGAAATACGAATTAATCATTATGTTAACCGAATAACTTAACTAAGATTATTCGTTGTCAAAGTTGAAACGAGCTATACTGAAGCCAATTCTATAACGACCGCAGATAGTAGGACAGATGCTCAAGTGTCCATGGTTAGGGTAGCCCAACGCTCGGTCATAACGAGAAAGCAATAAGGAGTTGTTGTTGATATGCTAGAATCCGCGCGATCGCGCATCAGTGACTGGAATCCGCAACTGGTGCGAGAAATTAAAGGACGTTGGAAAGGTCGTAATCTTTCTATTGCAGTAGTTGCTTCTTTATTAAGCCAACTGTTAATTTATCTGGGATTTCAAGGAAATCTTCCGACGGTAGCGAATCGAGTGAATCGTTACTGTATTGGAACCCCACCCGCAAAAGATTTAAGTGCAGCCCAAATGCACAATCCACCCAATAATTATTGTTTAGAAGATACGGCTGGAAATCTAATTGTTAATTGGGAACTGTGGTGGCTTGATTTGTTCACGTTTTTAACCGCTGCTTTTTTAATTGTTTTATTAGTAGCAGGAACGTATGTTTTAATTAGTGATCTTGCTAAAGAAGAACAAAGTGGAACTTTAAGTTTTATTCGTCTTAGTCCTCGTTCTGTGACCAATCTTTTAGTGGGAAAAATTCTGGGTGTTCCCATTTTGATTTATACAGTAATGCTATTGGCGTTACCGTTACACTTAGCAGCAGGAATTGCAGCAGAAATTCCACTCAGCTTAATTTTAGGATTTTATTTAGTTGTCGTAGCAAGTTGTGCTTTTTTCTTTAGTGCAGCCCTTCTCTACGGCTTGGTGACAGCAGGTTTAGGCAGTTTTCAATCTTGGTTAGGAACAGGACTTGTTCTTTTATTCCTTTGGCTAACCACAATGGGCGGATATGAAAATGCACTTGTGAATCATGACCCATCGGATTGGTTAACCCTTTTTTATCCAGGAAAAGTCTTACCTTATTTAATTGGAGAAACGCCCCATTCTTTGGAGACCATCGACTACTTTAATCTGAAAGATGCGATGACGTTGCATTGGTATAACTTCCCCGTTTGGAACTCTGCTTCCAGCGCGATCGCGCTGTTAATTGTTAACTATGCCTGGTGGACATACTGGATTTGGCAAGGTTTAAAACGACGCTTCCATAATAGCCATGCCACCCTTTTCAGTAAATCTATGAGTTATGGAGTTAGTGCCAGTCTCACTCTGTCTCTTTTAGGGTTTATGACCTTTAATGAGTACCAAG
>JAVLCL010000012.1:0-17541 GCA_031580825.1 Halothece sp. Uz-M2-17 | reverse complement strand
GTTGTAAGGGATTGCATTTGCCTTGTAGCACTGCCCCTAAATTAGATGCACAATTTTGTAAAAGTGTGAGTTCGGTTGTCGCTTCTGGATAGATATGGAAAAGGGAGTTGATTTCAGCTTCTGGATTACTCAATTCAGGAACTTTTATAACTTGCCAACCGTTTTCGGTGGCTTGTAAAAATCCGGCTTCAGCCAAAATATTAAGAAGGCGTTGCCACAGTCGCTGGTGTTGTTTTGTAATGGCTAATTTTTCGGCAAGTTCTTGAGTGGAAAAAGTTTCGTTAAATTGAAAGGTTTTTCCTAAGTCTTGAATCGCTTTTAAGATATAGTGAACACTTAATTCTTCAAGTTGTTGATGAATTTTTTGATAGTGTTCTAATTGGTAAAATTGGCTGAGTTCGGAGAGGTAAGGAGTAGCGCGATCGCGCACAATCTCAGGAGAAATCAGCTTATACTGCTTTTCTTCAGTCGTAGAAACCAACTTAGCAAACGCATGACATAAAGAATTTTCTTTTTCCTGACTCCATAATTCCCAGTTAGCTTTTTCTGATCCTTCAGGTGTCACGACAACTTGAACCGTTTTCTCTTGGTCTAAAACTAACGGTGTTTGAATCACTAAATCCTGAATTTGATAAGACTGATTTTGAAAAAATAAATCACCGGCTTGTTGAGCAATATCTTGATAAACCGAAAACGGTAACTCTGATCCAGAATTAAGATCTTCTGGAGTCATTTCTAGTTCAAATTGAAGGGTTTTGAAAGCAAACTTTTGGGAAGTCGGCGTTGTTTCTAGCCAATAACGAGTCTTTGCAAACGGATAAGTTGGTAAAATTAGTTTTTGCCGAGAATAAGGCGCATCAAAGCCTTCCGAATTAATCGGAACACCGTGTAAATAGAGTTGGGCTAACGTTTCTAATAATTGTGACCAATCGTCTCGATCGCGATGCAAAGAAAATAAAGAAATTGCTTTCTCTTGTAATAGGGTTTTCTGCGCTAATGCCGATAAAGTCGGATGCGATCCCACTTCTAAAAAGATATCAACACCCCAGACTTGGAGAGATTCAATACCAGCAGCAAAGTTAACAGTTTTTCGTAAATGCTGACACCAATAATCCGCATCTAAAATCGTTCCTGGTTCTTGAATTGTTCCAGTTAGATTTGACACTAACGGTAAGGTCAGTGGAGAAAAATAGATCTCGTTCGCCACTGCTTTAAATTCTTCTAAAATAGGATTCATTAACGGAGAATGAAACGCCTGTGAAACATTGAGAGGTTTGGTCTTGATCTCTTGGTCGTGAAGTCGCTTTAAAACAACAGAAATCGCATTGACTTCTCCCGAAATGACAATTTGTTCAGGAGTATTAATGGCAGCAATGGCAACACCTGAATCCTCATTAATTGCTTGCTTAACTGTTTTTTCCGCAGCAAAAACGGCGTGCATTTCGCCTGGCGTGGAGACACTTGCCATCAATTTTCCCCGCGCTGTGACCAGCTTTAACCCATCTTCTAAGCTAAACGCCCCCGCTAAACAGGCTGCGACATACTCACCAATGCTATGACCACTCACAATATCAGGCTGAACGCCCCAAGATTGCCATAATCGCGCTAAGGCATATTCAAAAGCAAATAATATGGGTTGCGTGTACTCAGTTTGATGAACCAAAGCGGTATCTTCCGAATAGAGAACCGTCAGTAAAGATGTTTCTAAAGTATCTTCTAAAGCGCGATCACAGCGATCTAATATTTCTCGAAAAATGGGTTGCGTTTCATACAACTGATAACCGAGATGCGGAGACTGTGACCCCTGCCCAGTAAACAGCATGGCGATTTTAGGCGGGGTTTGACGATCGCTGCTTTGAGGAGAAACCTGATCCAGTTGCTGTTGTAGTTCCGTGATATTCTCGGCGGTTACCGCAATCCGATGCTTAAACGGTGAACGTCCCACATTGGCGGTATAACAAAGATCCGCAATTGACACTTGAGGATGGGTTTGCAGATAGTCTTGATACCGTTGGATCAGTTGCTGTAAAGCCGTTTCTGTTTTGGCGGAGAGAGTCAAAAGATGGCGCGATCGATCTCTTTCGATTTCTTTTTCTTCTTGGGGTGGGGAGGGTGCAACAATAACATGGGCATTGGTTCCCCCAAAGCCAAAAGAACTCACTCCCATTAAGGGCTGATCCGGCGACCAGCGACAATTTTTCTTGGGAATTTCAACTAAGTTCGCCTCTAGTTGCAAATGAGGATTCAATTCCTCTAGATGCAGATGTGTAGGGATTTCCTGATGTTGTAAGGCGTGGGCTGCTTTGATCAAACCCGCAATCCCTGCTGCTGCTTCCAGATGACCAATATTGGTTTTCACCGAACCCAGCAAACAGGGCTGTTGTCGTTCTGCTGTGGATAAAACACTTTGCAACGCAGCCACTTCAATCGGGTCTCCCAAAGGCGTTCCCGTACCGTGGGCTTCAATATATCCCAATTGATCAGCAGTTGCCCCCGCCTTGACTAGGGCTTGCTGAATCACGGCTTGCTGCGATCGTCCATTGGGGGCAGTTAACCCATTACTGCGTCCATCTTGGTTTATTGCTGACCCTTTAATCACAGAAATATGGCGATCTCGTTTTGCGTCACGAAGCCGTCTTAAAATAACGACCCCACAGCCTTCCCCTCTCCCATACCCATCTGCACTCGCAGCAAAGGTTTTACAGCGTCCATCTTCAGCCAGCATATTCCCCGCCGTCAGTCCCTGATTGATTGCCTCAGTCAGCATGAGATTAACGCCACCGACAATCGCTAAATCACATTCTTGTTGCTGCAGGCTTTGACAGGCTAAATGCACTGCTACTAAAGAAGAGGAACACGCCGTATCAACTGCAAAACTGGGACCCTGTAAATCGAGGAAGTAAGAAATCCGATTCGCAGCGATGCTGTGGGCATTTCCCGTTGCGGTGTAAGCATTGAGGCAATTCGCAGACTGGAGTTGAAAATAATCATTACTGCTGATACCAATAAAAACGCCTGTTTTGCTTCCCGCAAGAGAAGAAGGTGCAATTCCCGCCCGTTCTAGGGCTTCCCAAGTCACTTCTAGGAGGAGACGATGTTGGGGATCAAGGGCTTGGGCTTCCCGTGTTGCCATGCGGAAAAATGGGGCATCAAAGGCAGCAACATTGTTGATAAAATTCCCTGGACTGTTAATCTCAAGACGATCTTTCGGTTGAGGGGTAACCGTCTCTTGTCCACTGCGTATTAATTCCCAAAACGCTTCTGGGGTGTCAGCTTGCGGGAACCGACAGCTATCGCCAATGATGGCAATGGGTTCCTGTTTGACAGAAGGTACTTTTTCAGTCGCGGTGGGAAGGGAATGACGCTGGGTTAGATATTTAGAAAGGGACGCGATTGAGGGATAATTATAGGCGAGAGTAGGGTCTAATCGTTCTCCGAGCCAATTTTCTAATTCGCCACTTAAACTCACCATGGCAACTGAATCTAAACCATAACTGGCAAATTCGGCATTAATATCAATTTCTTGCGGAGAACAATGCAGTTTTTCGGCTAATTTTGCTACTAACCAACTTTGAATATCTGTGATGGAGTGGGAAGCGGTCGTCGGTTGCGCTGTTTCGAGTTGCCATTGGGCGAGGATTTCTAACTCTCCCGCTAAGAACATTTGGCGACACACCCGACGCTGAATTTTACCGCTGGATGTCTTGGGAATGGTTGTGGGTTTAATCAGAACAATCGCGGAGACTTGCAGATTATGTTCTTGAGAAATTGCTTCTCGAATCGTGCGAATGACCAGATCAAGGGGCTGACGGCGATAGCTGCGTTCGACTTCTTGCACGACCACTAACTGTTCCCGATCAGAATCATTAATTCCAAACGCTGCGCCACAGTTTTTGCTTAAGCCAACATGGGCTTGTTGAACGGTTTGCTCAATATCTTGGGGATAATAATTTTGACCGCGAATAATAATGAGATCTTTGCGTCTGCCGGTGACATAAAGTTCCCCATCCTGATAGGTTCCTAAGTCCCCTGTACGGAGAAATAACGTTTCTGGAGAATCTGGCAAACGGGCTTGAAAGATTTCGGTTGTTTCTTTTTCTTTTCCCCAATAGCCTTGGGCAACACTTGCCCCTGCAACCCAAATTTCCCCAACTTCATGAGGTTGCACCCGCGTTAAAGTTTCTGGGTTCACAATCGCAATTTCTTGTTCTTTGGGGGGGTTGCCACAACTAACGAATGTTTGTTTATCTGTAGAATTATCTGTGGGAAGCGCACGATTTTGACTTAAGCCTGTAATGCTGAAATCTTGCATCACAGGTGCTGCCTCTGCCTCACTTCCTGTGACCATTAAGGTCGCTTCGGCTAAGCCATAGCAGGGATAAAAACTTTCTGTTTGGAACCCACACTCAGCAAAGGTTTGAGTAAATTGTTGTAGCGTTTGCGCACGAATGGGTTCCGCCCCCGTTAAAGCAATGCGCCAACTGCTGAGGTTAAGGGTTTGTCGTTGTTCGGGGGAAATTCGATCCAGACATAATTCATAAGCAAAATTAGGCGCAACACTCATCGTTCCCTGATACTCCGAAATGGCTTTTAACCAACGATAGGGTTGCTGTAAAAATGAGACTGGCGGCATCCAAATACAGCGACAGCCAAGATAAACTGGTTGCAGCAGTGCGCCAATTAACCCCATGTCGTGATAGGGAGGAAGCCAAGTGACAATGATGTCTTCAGCAGAACTTTTGATTTCATTGGCAATCACTTGGGAATTAGCCAGTAGATTATTGTGAGTGAGCATCACCCCTTTGGGCGTTCCAGTTGAGCCAGAGGTATATTGCAAAAGCGCAAGTGTATCAGAATGAATTGATGGATACTCCCATCTGTCAGCACTTACTTTTGCATCGACTTCCGGTGTCAACCAATGCAAGCGTTCAACATCTAAAACTGGTTCTAACCACTGGCAAGTCTTTGCAACCTTCTGGTTTTCAGTGAGGATGGCTGATATCTGAGCATCTGCTGCTACACTTTGAATTCTCCCCGCATTACGTTGATTCCGTGGGGGATAAGCCGGAACAGCCACTACGCCTGCATACCAACAACCGAACAACGCAATCAGGTAATCGAAGCCAGGAGAATGAAGAATCAGCGCCCGCTCTCCTGCTAAATTCAGTTCTTGTAATCGCACTGCTAAGCGACAAGCTGCCTGATGTAATTCAGAATAAGTTAGACTTCCCGCTTCTGTTTCGCCATCGCTGAGGAAAGTAAACGCAATTTGATCGGGTTGAGATTGGGCACGATGGGTTAATAACTCCACTAGAGTCCCCATCGTACATGAGGAAGGGATCGCGCTAAGACGAGTCATTGCAATTCGATCAACTTAAAAAAAATAGGTTAGGGAGAGCAAGACGATCGCGCTGTCGTTTATCACGATCATCTTGCTCAAAACGATGTACAAGTTATGCTATGGGCGGATTGCCAAAAACGACATTGTCGCTAACGGTTAACCCACTCGCCCCACTGAAGATGGCGACGGCTTGATCGTCAACCAGTAAGGTTTCGTTCTCAAAACTGACTTGATCAGCTGTGATACCACCACCGATACCAATGACATCACCCGCACTCGGATCTAAGTCAGTAATGGTATTGGGCACATCAGGAAGTTCGGTTGAGGTGAGTACCCAAAATTGTTCTGCACCTGCACCACCGGTAACGAGGTTGTCTCCCCCTTGCATGAGGAAGATGTCATCTCCATCGTTACCAAAAGCGCGATCGTTGCTGCCAAGGCTAAAGATATCATCTCCATCACCGGCATAGGCACGATTCTCTTCCCCACTGAGAGACAGTTCAATGAAATCATTTCCAGCTCCTGCAAACAAGCGATTCTCATTGCCACCAATGACCTCTAACTCATCGTCACTGCTACCTCCATAGAGGCGATTACCATCTCCAGAGGTAGAGACTAAGTCTTCTCCGCCACCAGCGAAGACAATTTCTCGTGCGTCTGCCCCTACAGTTTCAAGCGCATCATCATCAAAGCTACCAAAATTCAAGGTGGGTTGACTGGCTTCTCCGCCTTCACCTTCTTCTCCACCATCAGCTGGATTAATACTTACAGAAGCGGAATTCTCAGTAGGATCAATGCCGTAGTCTTCACCATCAAGGAGGTTAAACGTAAAGGTTTGAGAGTCTTCACCGCCTTCGGAGCCTTCACCGCCTTCGGAGCCTTCACCGCCTTCGGAGCCTTCACCGCCTTCAGAGCCTTCGCCTCCTTCAGAGCCTTCACCGCCAAAATCACCAGCAATGGGCAGAGTAATCGAGCCTTCTGTTTCTAGTAGATTAGCAAAGAAGCCACTATCATCGGTATCCCCTTCAATTTCAAAGCCAATCCCTTGAATATCTGTAATGACGGGATTTTCATTTTCATCAAACTGTAAGATATTGCTCAGGGTACGGATGGATTCACTATCAATTGCTATGGGTAAGCCACCGTCAGGAATGTCTCCGTCAACGCTGAAGTTGAGAGTCACTTCTTCGCCTGATTCAATTTCTGAGGTATCAGCGCCGAAACTGACAACGGGAGTATCGATGTTTTCTACGCCATCGTTAATAGTAAAGCTATCTTCACTGGCTTCAGGGTTAACCGTGAAGTCAATAGTTCCTTCACCGCCTTCAGAGCTTTCTCCTCCTTCAGAGCCTTCGCCTCCTTCAGAGCCTTCACCGCCAGCTTCGCTGATGCTGAAAGTGTAGGATTGTTCACCTTCCCAAACGATGTCATCGCTGACGGGTAAAGTGATCGAGGAATTAGCTTCATTCAGTGTGACTTGTACATCTTCGGTTTCTCCCGCGATCGCGTAACGAATAAAATCAGCACGGAGTCCAGGGAAGGGATTATCTCCTTCACCGCCTTCGCCCCCTTCGGAACCTTCTCCTCCTTCACCGCCAGCTTCACCACCGGCTTCACCACCTTCGGAGCCTTCTCCTCCTTCACCGCCAGGGCTTAAGATATCTAGACCATCGGCTTCTGCTTCTCCGAGAGCAAACTGGTTATCGAGAACTGCATCTAAAACGCCATTGAGATTAAGAGTGATTCCATTTTCGGGAACGTCTCCCTCTACGGTGAAGTTTAAGGATAGGTCTCCACCATCATCTTCGTTTAGACTATCAGGAACGATGTCAAAACTGACCGTTGGTGCTTCGCCTTCACCGCCTTCAGAGCCTTCACCGCCTTCAGAACCTTCGCCCCCTTCAGAGCCTTCACCACCGTCATCAATAGGAGGTTCTGGTGTTTCGCCTTCAGAGCTTTCACCACCGTCATCAGTGGCTTCATCTTGAATAGTTAGAGTGGTTGAGCCAGCATTTTGAAGAATATTATAGTCTTCACTCTCTCTGATGCCAAAAGTGACTTGATCTGTCCCTTCATCAAACTCATCATTTCTTACGCTCAAATTGACCCGGGCAGTTTGCTCAGTTACTAAAAGCGTAAAACTGTTCAAAGTATCAGTATCGGGAAGACCCTGCAGGCTTGCGCCCTCAAAGGTGAAGTTGTTGAGATTAAATTGAGCAAGGGGTTTTTCCGCACCACTGTCAATGCTGACATCAATTGGGATAAGAAGACCGCCTTCTGGTGGCGCTTCACTAAGCTGAAGCGTTAGCGTTGTTGGGGTTTGTTCCGGTTCAATTAGCAGTGTTGGCGATGCCATTAGACTGACGTCAACCATTATTATTTTTACTCCTGTTGATTAAACTTAATTTTATTGACAGTTAGTTTCAATTGCTGTTGAAAATAGTATCATCAAGGTTTGTAATCGGCAAGTCTTAATTGAGATATTCTATCAATATTTTTTTGTGGTCAACTGCTGAAATACTGATACAATATAAACTTCATAAGGCAAATAAACTCATTACCTCTATTATATTGCAGCCAATCTGAGTTCACTATTGAGTCTAGTTTGCATAATTAAGTTCTAGTTTCTTTAAAGTAAGCCGTTTTAAGTTAAGAATAACTATCAACAAGGAATGCAATTTTCAACTCCGCCCAGCAGTTGGCGCACCTTTATCATCATCTGGAGTGGTCAAATGGCTTCCACCATTGGGAGTTACATGACTCGGTTCGCTTTAACGATTTGGTTATGGAACTTAGCTGGAGAAGCGACACCGATCGCGCTGTTGGCAGTGTTTACAGAAGTGCCTGCTTTAGTGATTTCGCCTCTTGCGGGCGCGATCGCGGATCGAGTTTCCCGTAAAAAGTTGATGCTGCTGGGGGATACGGTAGCAGGTGTATCAACTGTTATTGTTCTGTTACTGTATCTAACTGGAAACTTAGCCCTGTGGCATTTGTACGCAACAGGCGCATTGAACGGGGCATTTTCTCGTTTGCAAAAACTGGCTTACACCGCTTCCATTACGATGCTCGTGCCTCAAGAGGGTTATACTCGGGCAAGTGGAATGGGGTCAGTGTTACATTATGGTTCAGTAATTATTGCCCCTGCGGTTGCTGGTGCTTTGTATCCCATCGTTGATTTATTGGGAATTTTATGTATTGATCTGATAACTTTCGCGATCGCGGTAGCAACTATTCTGTTTGTTGCGATTCCGAATCCTACCCCGACTGTCAAAGCTAAAAAAGACAAGCCTCGCCCTTCTCTTTGGCAAGATATGAAATTGGGCTTTGACTATATTCTCACTCGTCCCAGCTTACTAATTTTAGTTCTCATTGCCACCCTTTTCCAATTTTCCCACGATATTGGTAAAGCCCTCTACTCACCGATGATTTTGGCGCGCAGTGGTAATGATGCCCAAGTTTTAGGGATAGTCAGTGCTGCTGCAGGCATCGGTGGGATTTTGGGTTCGATCATGGTCAGTGTTTGGCGAATGAAAGGACGAAAAATCAATTGGTTTTTAGGTGGGATGATCGGTGCTGGTATTGCAAAAACCTTATTTGGAATGGGACAAAGTGTATTAATTTGGTTTCCGTCTCAATTTCTCTCCTCAATCAATTTTCCAATCATGGGCAGTGCCAAACAAGGAATCATACTGACGAAAGTTGAAGCCGATTTGCAAGGGCGAGTAATTGCTATGAGTTCAACTTTCGTGGGCATTGCTTCTCCACTTGCTAAGTTAATCGCAGGTCCTTTAGCGGATCAAATTTTTACCCCTGCTATGACAGAAGGAGGGTTACTAACAGGTGTTTTCGGTGGATTATTTGGCGTTGGTGAAGGGAGTGGGATCGCTCTTTTATACACGCTGTCTTCAATGGGGTTAATTGCTGTTGCAATTTTCGGTTACAGATTTTCTCATTTACGTAACATTGAAACGTTACTCCCTGATGTCAAAACCACAGTGGGGAGATCGTCCCCTTAAATAGATTAGTCTGAATTAGATGCGAATGATGAATACCGTACTGCACTCCTTATTTTTAGAACGGATAAACTGGGAAATAAGAAATAAGGATATAGGGTACGCGATCGCGGTTATGATCGCGCAAGTCCCATTTCCAAATACCAAACTTATCTTCAGGGAAAATTAATACAAAAGTTAGGGACAACTGAGTATATTTCTCGTCCTATAGAAAGGCAACGCCCCATCCCACGACATAGTTATTTAGGGATGGGACTCAATTGCCTTGCTTTATGTTCTCACTTCAATTGCATTATTAATCGTTGGCTTCGTCGGTTATTTCCTTCCCTCTCTATACCCAATGGATCTCCGTCAAGAATAGTCAAAGGATCAGGTATTTTCGTTTAACTTCATCAATCTTAATAAAAAAGTTTCTCAACTATTTGGGTTATAAGCTAAACTATCTTCAAATCAATTGACTATCTTTTGCAATAAGATAAGGAGGTTTCATGGTGAATTCCGATCAACCCTGGTGGGCAGGAAACGCTCGCCTCACTAACCTTTCCCAAAAGCTACTCGGGGCTCATGTTGCTCATGCAGGCTTAATTGTCTTTTGGGCAGGGGCAATGACCCTCTTTGAATTGGGTCAATTTAACCCGGATCAACCGATGTATGAGCAAGGTTTGATTTTAATCCCTCATCTGGCGACTCAAGGCTGGGGCATTGGCGATGGGGGAGAAGTCATCAGCACTTATCCCTTTTTTGTAATTGGGGCATTACACCTCATTTCCTCAGCATTTCTGGGCTTTGGCGGTATTTTCCATGTCCGTTCTGAACAAGATGTGCTGGACAAAAAGAAATTCCCGTTTTTCAGCTACGACTGGCAAGACCAAAACAAAATGACTACGATTCTCGGGATTCATTTAGTGTTACTGGGAGGAGGTGCACTCCTACTGGTCGCAAAAGCCATGTTCTTTGGTGGGTTGTATGACCCGAACTTAGAAACCGTGCGTACTGTTAGTAACCCCACCCTGTCTCCCGCGACCATCTTTGGCTATCTCTTTGGGACAGAAGGCAAACACTGGTTAGCTGCGGTAGATAACTTAGAAGATGTCGTCGGGGGTCATATTTGGATCGCACTGTTACTGATTGGTGGCGGAATTTTCCACATTGTCACGCGCCCCTATGCTTGGACCCAATCTCTCTTTATTTGGTCGGGAGAAGCCTATCTTTCTTACAGTTTAGGCGCGTTAGCCCTCATGGGTTTCATTGCCACCTACTTTATTTCTGTCAATACAACAGTGTATCCAGAAGTCTTCTATGGACCCGCGCTCGACATTCGGCTGAATATTTTCCCCTACTTCTCTTCGGCTGATCCCAACTTAGTTTCCTCTCGCACTTGGCTGGCGAATGCTCATTTCTGGCTTGCCTTCTTCTTCTTACAAGGGCACATTTGGCACGCCCTGCGCGCTGCTGGCTTTGATTTCCAGCGCGGTCGGGTAACAGAGGAAAGTGCTTCTTCCCTGACTTAGTTTTTTTTTCAAATAAATGCAAATAGTTCGCAAGGAGAATAAAAAATGACGGCTGTTATTGCAAATAGTCCGAATAAAGAACAAATCCCCCGTGTGGGGTGGTGGGCTGGTAATGCTCGCTTTGTCAATCTATCTGGAAAATTACTCGGTGCTCACATTGCTCATGCAGGGTTGATTACCTTCTGGGCAGGTGCTATGACTCTATTTGAGCTATCCCGCTATGTCCCCAGTGAACCGATGTATAAACAGGGACTGATTTTACTCCCCCACTTAACGACCTTGGGCTTTGGTGTTGGTAGTGGAGGAGAGGTAATTAGCACCTATCCCTATTTTGTCATTGCTGTGTTGCATTTGGTCTCTTCTGCGGTTTTAGGCGCAGGTGGGGTTTATCATGCGCTGATTGGTCCGGAAGTCTTACCACAGGATGACAAGAAGTTTGCTGGCTTTTTTGGCTACGACTGGGAAGATAAAGACAAAATGACTACAATTTTAGGGATTCACTTGATTTTCCTCGGAATTGGTGCGTTTCTCCTCGTCTCAAAAGCGATGTTTTGGGGCGGTATTTTTGACCCCTGGGCGAGTAGCGATGGCGCTGTCCGTGTCGTTAATAATCCCACACTCAATCCCCTGACCATCTTTGGTTATCTCTGGGGTCAACAGGGCTGGGAAGGTCTCGCTGCTGTGGACAACTTAGAAGATGTAGTCGGCGGTCATCTTTGGATCAGCATGATTCTTATCGCTGGTGGTGTGTTCCATATTTTGACCACTCCCTTTGCTTGGGCGCGACGAGTGCTGTTTTATTCAGGAGAAGCCTATCTCTGTTACAGTCTGGGCGCGATCGCGTACATGGGAATTTTAGCCGGTTACTTTGTCAGCGTAAATGATACTGTTTATCCCGAAGTCTTTTTCGGCGTTGCCGGAAACTGGGAAACCACCAGCGGGGTTGTTTCCGCACGAGGTTGGTTAGCCAGCTTCCACTATGCCTTGGGTGTCTTATTTTTACTGGGACATCTTTGGCACGCCATTCGCGTCCGCGGTGCATTTGCTGGGTTTGATTTCAAACAAGGTGATGTTATTCGTGCCTCTCAAGAAACAGCAGAAGGAAACTTAGCAACTCCCGTTAATGCCAATGATATTACCCTCAAATTTGTTGCGAATCTCCCCATTTATCGCGATGGTTTATCTCCCTTAATGCGGGGATTAGAAATTGGCATGGCACACGGTTACTGGTTAATTGGTCCCTTTGCTGTCTTAGGACCATTACGTAATAGCGAGTTTGGTTTATTAGCAGCTTTAATCAGTGCTTGTGCATTAATTGTTCTGCTAACAGTTTGTCTTTCTTTATATGGCACAGTGTCCTTTGAAAAGCGTTTAGAAACCTCGGTTCGTCCCAACTTTTCCCGAACGGTTCCTAATGTTCCTGCTGGGATTAAAACCAGTGAAGGTTGGAGTTTATTTAGTGGCGGATTTCTTGTTGGTGGCGTTGGTGGTGCAATTTTTGCTTACCTCCTTCTCGATCAATTTGTTAGTTTAGTTTTCTAAATTTTTCCGAGTAAACAGTCATTTTCCTTGTCTTCTTTTTTTGAGAGGACAAGGATCTTGATCTGTCAATTTTTAAACAGAAAAAACAATAAAAATAGTTGACAAAATATAGCAATTAGCTTTAATTTAAAAAAAGAAAGAAATTACTTCTGTACATTATTGATCCAATATGAATACTTGTCTTTGCTGTCGAGGGCAACTTTTACATCAAGTGAGTTCCAGTCGAAGATATTGGTTTTGCCCGCATTGTAGGCAAGAAATGCCAAGGCAAATGGAGCGGAAATCATTAATTACAAAATCGTGAGTTAAGGAGAGAAACAAATGGCAAAAATTGGATTATTTTTTGGTTCGACAACTGGCAATACTCAGGATATTGCGGAACGAATTCAAGCTGAGTTTGGCGGTGATGATGTGGTAACGCTTCATGAAATATCGGAAGTCGAAGAAGATGAGTTTGCTGATTATGAAAATATCATTATCGCTTCTCCCACTTGGGATATTGGTCAGTTACAGAGTGATTGGGAAGGATTCTATCCTGACTTAGACGAAATTGATTTTAGTGGAAAAAAAGTTGCTTATTTTGGTGCTGGTGACCAAGAAGGATATGCGGATAACTTTCAAGATGCGATGGGCATTTTAGAAAGCAAAATTTCAGAATTAGGCGGAAAAACCGTTGGTTATTGGTCAACAGATGGCTATGATTTTAATGAATCGCAAGCATTGAGAAATGGTAAGTTTGTTGGTTTAGCACTAGATGAAGATAATCAAGCTGATTTAACTGATGAAAGAATTAGTGCTTGGGTTAAGCAATTAAAAGGCGAGTTTGATCTTTAAAGCTGCATTGTAGGGTGGGCAATGCTCACCCTACTTGATTTTCCTCAAATAGTATTAGAAATGAATAGCCTTTCACTACCTTTAATTGAGTCGATCGCGCAAGGATTGAAAAGAGAGACTATGGTTTTACAAATAATTTGCTTCTGCTTGACTTGGGGCTTCATTTTGTTATCAGTGTGGAGTGCTTGTCGAATCGCTATTAAAGGAAAAAATAATCTCAAGACTTTACACCAAATTCCTTGTAGCCGTTGTGCATTTTTTACTAATGACTATCGCTTAAAATGTACAGTTAATCCCTATCAAGCGGGAACTGAGTCAGCAATTGGCTGCCGAGACTTTGAACCGAAATCAGAAAGCAAAGCATCTTGTTTAAGTTGTTCCAAAAACAACTTTTATCAGGCAAATATCTAACACATATCTAGGAAAAATAATTAATGATGTTACAAGAACCAATTGCCGTTTGGCTCACGCCTAATCCGATGTTTCATCCCTTTCATTCTCCTTTATTAAATTCTCTTTCTCAATTGGGATCAATTGCCCATTGGGAATATTTACAAAATCAAGATGAAGGGTCTTGTTTGGAGAATACTTTCCAGTCTTTACAAGACTATTTAGAAACTGTATCCCAACCCATTCATCTGATTGGACATGGCTTAGGAGGTTGGTTAGGGTTACTCTATAGTCGTCGCTTTCCTGCAAAAGTTCAATCTTTAACCTTATTAAGTGTCGGGGTTGACCCTGCTTTAGATTGGCAGGCGTATTACTACAGTTTATATAAACACTTACGCTGTCCCAAGCATATTATTTTAGAGCAGATGGTCTATAACTTGTTTGGCGAACAAAATCACACTATGACTCGTTATTTATTAGAAGTGTTACGACGAGATTTATTGTCGTCTCCTTCTCCTCATTCTCTCTATCAACAAATTAGTGGTGAAAAAGGTGGGGTTGATGTTCCGTTATTTGTGTGTGGGAGTGAAGATGATTTAGTGGTTTCACCAACTGCGATTAAAAGCTGGAATTGCTACTTGAAGTCAGGACAAGATAAGGTCTGGCTAATCCCCTATGGACATCATTTTTTCCATTATTTTTATCCATCAGTTGTTGCGCCACAAATCCTAAAATTTTGGCAATCAAACGAGAAAACGTCTAAAGTTTATGCTTCATCATTTTTGCTAGAACAGACGAACTGAATCTTGATCAAACCACTCTCAAAACTCTCAAAGCAGACAATCACTCTGACAAACTGTTATAAGTGGGGGAGTAACATCGTTTGTATTGCACGAGAGAGAACCTGTGGTCTTCCTTACCCAAAACACCGGTCGTCAACGAGAAATTCTAGAAGTTGTTTTCCGCAACGGTTGGGATTATATGCGTCGCTTGCTCACAGTTGGGAAAGCAGAAGCCCCTGAACTTCCAACACCAACCGTCCTGCGCAATATTTTAGTCGATTTAGGACCCGTTTACGTTAAATTTGGACAACTGCTCAGCACTCGTCCTGATATTATCCCCCCTGATTATATTGAAGCCCTCACGGCTCTGCAAGCGAATGTTCCCCCTGTTCCTTGGGTCAATATTGAAACCCTTTTACGAGAACAATTGAAAGCCCCTGTTGATCAAATCTTTTCTGAATTTAACAAAGAACCGGTTGCTGCTGGTTCCATCGCGCAAACTCATCGGGCGACCCTAACCAATGGACAAGAAGTTGCAGTCAAAGTTCAACGCCCAGGCATTGATACCGTTGTTGAACAAGATATTGCTCTGATTAAAGGCATTGCAGAATTAGTCGCTCGTACCGATTTTGGGGAAGACTATGATGTGGTTGCCTTAGCCGAAGAATTTACAAACGCTCTGCGTGCAGAACTGGATTTTACCAAAGAAGCGGGTTATACCGATCAACTGCGCCGTAACCTAGAAAATAGCACATGGTTTGATCCGAAACAAGTGGTTGTTCCTGCCATTCATTGGGACATTACTACCGAAAAATTAATGGTGATGGAGTGGCTTGATGGTGCTCCCATCTTAAAGGCTGAATTACCAAAAGTACAAGAAGAAAAACGCCGTCAAGAAATAACAACACTTCTGTTTCGAGTCTTTTTCCAACAGATTTATATTGATGGTTTCTTTCACGCTGATCCCCATCCGGGAAATGTTTTCTACCTTGATGATGGGCGACTTGCCTTAATTGATTGTGGGATGATCGGACGTTTAGATCCGCGTACTCAACAAATTCTCACAGAGATGTTGTTAGCAATTGTGGATATTGATGCCCAACGGTGTAGTCAACTCACCCTCGAATTATCAGAAAGTGCCAACTCAGTGCAGTTAATCAACCTCGAAAATGACTATGATCGGATGCTGCGGAAATATTATAATCTCAGCATTTCTCAAATTAATTTCAGTGAAGTGTTCTATGAAATTTTAGAAGTTTCTCGAAATAATAATGTTAAACTGCCTAGCAATATGGGGTTATATGCAAAAAGTTTAGCTAACTTAGAAGGAGTCGCCAGAGGCTTTAATCCTGATGTGAATTTACTTTATGAAGTCCGACCGTTAATGACGGATTTATTTCGCAACCAAATCTTAGGAAATAATCCGATTCCGACGCTTTTAAGAACAACCCTAGACTTAAAAAGTTTATCATTACAGGGACCCCGTCAACTCGAATTATTATTAGATCGAGTAACTTCCGAAACCCTCAGTTGGAACTTCAAAATTAAAGAGTTAGACCCCTTACGGAGAAGCTTAGATGATTCGGCAAATCGTCTATCATTTAGTATTATTGTTGGCTCCTTGATTATGGGGGCTGCCATTATTTCTTCTAATGCCCAAACCCCTCAACTGTCTCTGATTAGCAATATTTTGTTTGCAGCAGCAAGTTTTATTGGCTTCTGGTTATTACTTAGTATTTGGCGATCTGGACGGCTGAAGTAAAATGATGGGATTGCTTCATCTGTTGAGGGAGAAAATGAATCGGTAAATGAATGTTATTTGTTCTTAGTTATTAGTTCTTTGGTAATCAGTAGTAGGGTGGGCAATGCCCACCACTTCATGCTGTTTACTGTAACTTGACTTTGTTTTCTAATGACAAATGACCAATAACGAAGGACTAAATTAACGGGACTGACGGGGTTCGAACCCGCAACTTCTGCCGTGACAGGGCAGTGCTCTAACCAGTTGAACTACAGTCCCTTGCGGTAAAAAAATCAATGAATGTTAATCCAGCACAGTTACTCCAGAAGACGCGATTTTTAATCAAGCAAGTTTTCCCTAAACGGGTCAAACAAGAGCTTTTCTGGAGAGCGGGACTGACGGGATTCGAACCCGCAACTTCTGCCGTGACAGGGCAGTGCTCTAACCGGTTGAACTACAGTCCCTTGCGGTGCGAATACTATAGTAGCGATTATTGATTGCTTTGTCAAATGTTTGGGCAAAAATTTTTCTAATCGCTGGAAAATGGAGATAATAGAAAAGGATCAGCAAGGGAAAAACGTAGATGAAAATTAGAGTGGGAAACGGTTACGATATTCATCAACTCGGTGAAGGTCGTCCTTTAATGATCGGTGGCGTGAAGATTGACCATCATTTGGGCTTAGTGGGACATAGTGATGCGGATGTGCTTACTCATGCCATCATGGATGCCATGTTAGGGGCGTTGAGTTTAGGAGATATTGGTCATTATTTTCCCCCCTCTGACCCGAAATGGGCAAATGCAGACAGTATTGAACTGCTGAAGGAAGTAAAAGCGGTGATGACGGCTCAAGGTTGGTCAGTGGGCAATATTGATGCCGTTGTGGTGGCGGAGAAACCAAAAATGAAACCTCATTTAAAAGCCATGCGCGATCGCGTTTCCCAAACCTTAGAGATTGACTTGGATCAAGTTAGCATCAAGGCAACCACGAATGAAAAAATGGATGCAGTGGGACGAGAAGAAGCCATTGCTAGTTATGCCGTGGTTTTATTAGTCCGGAATCTATAACAGAACGCCTGTCAGTGATAGAATAATCACAGTTCAACCTGCTCTTTCTATGGCCACTCTCCACTCCACAACGATTCGCCGTTTACTGAAACTCCCTCAAAGTAATGCCATTTGGGAAGGAGATCGGAGAAACTTGCACCCATTTCACGGGGAAAAGCCAGACGAAAGAGATCATCATAAAGACTGCGTGATTTGGGTCGATAGTGCAGAAGGGATGGTGCGGGGAATGGAAATGGTGTCCTCGCAAGCAGGAATGGAAGCCGTGGTTCGCACCTTGTTACGAGCGATGGAAGTGCCCCAAGGGTATGGAAAAGCCTGTCG
>JAVLCL010000482.1:0-2612 GCA_031580825.1 Halothece sp. Uz-M2-17 | reverse complement strand
CATTGCCGTTTCTACACCTCCCATTGTAGCTTTGGGGCAACAATCTTTCTTTATCGCCAATACTCTGAAAATTAATTATGGGGAATTGCTGAATTAGAGTGTAATTTTAAAATTAAATCTGAGCGCGAGTTTTTCAAAAAATGGCAGGGGGCTTCAAGAAGCGAGCCTAGAGAGTTGATTTTATGCCAAGTTATGGTTATTCATGCTTCCCTTTTTCCCACCTCCTTACCCCGATGAACTTCTTTATAGCACCTTTGCCAGATATCAAATTCGTAGTGGCAATTTAAGCGGTAAGCAAAACTTAACCGAACTACTGGGTTATGTTTCCACTCAGCCCTATCAGGTTCTCCTTCCAAGCAACTTAAATTATTTGGTGAAACATTTACATCCCAGAGCAGGATTAAATGTTGTCACTTTGATGGAAGACCATACTCTTGCCCCATTTTATAAGAATTTTCTTTCACCCAAAGAAGCTCGCCAACTGGTCCAAGCAATGGAAAACAAACCCAAGCCGTCCATCTATGAAATCGCGAAACTTCCCTCACCTGAGCATTTGAATCATTGCTTTCTCAAATTTTGTCCCGCTTGTGTCGAGAGTGATTACACTACCCTTAGCGAAACCTATTTCCGTCGGACTCATCAAATTCCAGGAATGGCAATTTGCCCCACTCATCAGATTCGTCTTCAAAACAGTCCGCTTCCTGTCACGGAAAGAGATTTATCCCTTCATGCCAATCTCCTACAAGAGTTGCCTAATCTCAAGGATGAACCTACTCCTTTTGATCCGGCTACCCAACAGCAATTATGCTGGTTGTCCCAGCAACTGCAAGCCCTTTGCACCCAACCATTTTTCTGTCCCAGTATGAGTTGGCTGCGCGATCGCTATCAAATCTATTTGATAGAACTTGGGTTTCTTTCTCAATCTCGAACCCAAGAGATTCGACTGGACGAAGTTAAGTTGAGTCAAGCCATGTTTAACTATTACGGCGAGGGATTGTTGGAAGCCGTGCGACCGCCAATGAGCAAGCATTTATCTCTCTACTGGGCAAACTGTCTGCTAGCTTGCGACATGAATCCCGTCGTTGATCGCCTCACTCATCTTTTACTGATGACCTTCCTAGCAGGGTCATTGGACAACTTTTTTCAGGGAACTGAAACCGATGTTTCCGCGTCTTTTTAAAAAGAAAGGTTAAGCAGTTTTCTTCCTGATGACAACTATTTCAACTCGTCAAATTGTCAATGACGATCAACCGTTACAACAGAATGCTGTTGCGCCGTTGCCAGACTATCGGGAATTAAGTTTTGAATTAATCGGTCGCAGACTGCCAGGAGATCATAGCTATGGCTTATATTCGGCTTTGAGCCAACTTTGTCCTGCCCTCCATAAGGCTGATGACATTCGTATCCGAGCCATTGCCGGAACCCCCAAAGAAAACGGTGTAATTGGTCTGAATCGAAACTCCCGACTCTATCTGCGTCTTCCTGCAGAAAAAGTTTCTTGGTTTAATCGGTTAGCTGGACGTTCCTTAACCATTGGCAATTATTCCCTCCAATTGGGAATGGCTCATCTATCGTTTCTACAACCTGCTTCTCAACTTAGAGCACGCCTAGTTCTAATTAAAGGATTTCAAGACCCAGATGCCTTTCTAGACGCAGCGATTCGGCAATTGAAAGCCCTTTCGATTCAAGGGCAAGTGCGATTGCTCCCGAATCAGGAAGGAAACCCTCGTCGCAAAACTCTTAAAGTTAAGAGACATACACTTGTTGGGTACGGGATGGATGTTTCTCGCCTCAGCCCCAAGGATTCCCTACAATTGCAAATCTTTGGGATTGGCGGTAAACAGAAAATGGGCTGCGGTGTCTTCGTTCCTAAAAAATAACCGATTTCCATGGATGACAAGCAGATCCCGCAACTGGCGTTACACTTAGAGGCTACCGAGTTAACGCCCCTGCATCGCGTGGGATTAACTGGACTGTGGATGTCGCTCAAGTGTTTAGAGGAACAATATCCCCTTTCTTCGCAACGAGTTGGCAATCTATCTTGGATCTTAACCCCAAAGGAGATACAACTGTTTTGGGACGGCAATGATTTTGAGGTTCTCGACTGGCTGCTCAAGCAAGCCTTTCAAATTGATGAGGAGGGCTTAATCTCTTTTCTTGCCCTTAAATCTGCCACTACTGAAACCGCTTGTAAGATTGTCAGACATAACCTGATTCGAGGAACGTTTTTACAACATAATAAGTTCTATCGTTCTGCAGGCGAAAAAGAGCAAGAGGTGTCTGTCAATCAAGTTAAGATCAAGCTCTCTTATCAAAAAGCCAAATGGTACTCGGCTCAAGATTTTGCTAAAAAATTATGCGATGAGCAAGGAAAATTGAGAACAGAACCGATTAAAATTACTGGCGGATTATATCCAGGCGCAGCAGTACGTCACGAAAAATATCGTCAAAGCACTGCCTTTGAGGAAAAACCGACACTCGCTTTCGCTCTCTTGTTTGCTCCCATTGCCTGTCGATATTATTGGTTGTCTCCTTATGTTTTTGATTGGCATTTTCTCTTTGCAGTAATCATTCCCGAAGTCCTGAATTTAGAAGAGAGTGCTGAAGCCTGT
>JAVLCL010000481.1:0-2617 GCA_031580825.1 Halothece sp. Uz-M2-17 | reverse complement strand
GAATTTTCTCAATAATACCATGTTTTACACTTCTTTCTCGTCTAAGTCCCGTTATTACCTTATCGTTGCAGGGACCAGAAGGGTCACTTACTTTTCCCATGCGGGGATTTAGTTTCTATTGGCTGCAACAAGTCTTTCAAGAACAAGCCATTGGCAGTTTTGGAGAACCCTTTCAGCGATCGCTGCTGTTAGGATTAATGGTGATGGCAATCTCCCTCGTCGTGGGTGTTTCGGGAGGATTAGCCTTCCGACAACCGTTTAAAGGATCAACCCCCATTTTTTATCTCACCATTGCCAGTTTAATTGTTCCCAGCATTCTGGTTTCCATTGGCATTGCCCTCTTATTTGAAGTCATGGGGTGGGATATTGCTTGGTATAGTTCCGCATTAGCAGGACATTTGACTTGGACGCTACCCTTTGCGTTTTTAATTATGATTGGGGTGTTTAATCGTTTTAATCCTTCTTATGAAGAAGCAGCGAAGGATTTAGGCGCAGGGGAAGTGCAAACCTTTTGGCGAGTGGTTTTCCCGTTAATTGCACCGACTTTAATTGGAGTGGGGATGATTAGTTTTACCCTTTCTTATGATGAGTTTACCCGCACCGCGTTGATTGCAGGAGAAGATAACACCCTCCCCCTCGAAATTTTTGGCATGACGACCAATGTCACTTCGCCAGCCATTTATGGCTTAGGAACGGTTACCACTTTATTTTCCTTTGCTCTTATTATCAGCGCGATCGTTATCTTTATGACCTTTTCTAACAAACAAAGTCAGGAAAGTCCTTGAAAATCAAAATTATTAATCCCAATACCACTACCAGCATGACAGAAAAAATCGGGACAGTTGCCCGTAGGGTAGCAAGTCCTGAAACTGAAATTCTTGCTTGTAACCCCCCTTCCGGACCGGCTGCTTTAGAATGTCATTATGACGAAGCGATCGCGCTGCCCCATCTCCTCTCAGAAATCGGCGATCCTGAGATGGATGGTTATATCATTGCCTGTTTTGGTGATCCCGGTTTAAGGGCAGCCCGAGAATTGACCACTGCACCCGTTTTAGGGATTGCAGAAGCAGCGATGCACACCGCTAGCTTTCTCGCCACGGGTTTTTCTATTGTCACCACGCTTTCTCGGACTAAAATCATCGCTGAACATTTAGTGATGAATTACGGGATGGAACGCCACTGTCGCAACATTCGCGCCATTGATCTCCCCGTCTTAGAGTTAGAAATTAAGGACTCGCCCGCGCAAAAAATGATTCGCCAAGAATGCCAAACGGCAATTCAAGAAGATAGCTGTGGCGCGATCGTATTAGGTTGTGCTGGGATGGCAGATTTAGCCCAGCAACTCTCAGCAGAGTTGGGAGTTTCTGTGATTGATGGCGTGAGTGCAGCCGTAAAACTTATGGAAGGATTAGTTGCCCTAGGTTTGAAAACCAGTAAAGTGGGCGATTTAGCTTTTCCGCCCCAAAAATAAGGCTCAACTGATAAAATGACAAATCTTGATCTTTCTTCAGAAAAAAATAGCAGTTTAAGCAAAACCTTACTGGGGATTCTCGCCTTAGTCTCTGCATTAATCGCGATCGCGTTTGCTTCCATTTGGCTGGTGGTAGCAGAAACAGAACTCACCCCCTTAACGGCCATATTTTACCGTTTAATGGGAGCAGGTATGACCCTGACCATTTGGCAAGGATGCCAGCGTGTCTGGGGAAACTCATTTACCCCCAAGTATAATCGCGCAACCCTTACCTTACTTTTCATGGCAGCAGCTTGTTTTTCCTTATCTCTCGTTTTACTGGGATGGTCACTGACTCAAACCAGTGTCGCCAATGGAACATTACTTTATAACAATATGCCAGTCTTCACAGCGTTGTTTGCTTGGCTATTTCTCGGACAACGGTTTTCTCTCAAGTTTTGGTTCGGGTTAGTAATTGCTTTAGCGGGAGTCATCGCGATCGGGTTAAGTGATTTGCAACTTGCCAATGTCGATGTGAAAGGAGATTTAGCAGCGATTTTTGCCTCGATGTTAGCAGCCACCAGTCTCCTTTGTTTTGAAAAACTGCGTCAAAGTCTGACCTCAGGTTTAATTATGCTGTGGGTGAGTTGGGTGGGCAGTATTTTGTTACTCCCCTTAGTGTTGTTACAAGGAGAGCAAATTATTCCTGAGTTTTTGCAAACTTGGTTAGCCTTACTCAGTTTAGCGGTCATTTCCCAAGGGATTGGTCAAGGGCTACTCACCTACTGTATTGGTCTCTTTTCGGCAGGCTTAGTGGCAGTGTGTATGCTTTCTATTCCTGTTATTGCTGCCCTTGCCAGTGCCATTTTATTCGGTGAACAACTCCCCCTCGAAAACTGGTTAGCCTTTGCGGTTGTTTTATTAGGAATTTACTTTGCGCTCACCGCCAAACAGAAAGTCAGTTAACATCATCATCCTGTGTTACCTGCTGTTGAAAGCTGATTACTATTAATCCACTAAACCTAACACACTCGCCAGTAGGGCTTTTTGGGCGTGCATCCGATTTTCCGCTTGTTGCCAAACGCGCGATCGCGCTGACTCTAGAACTGCTTCTGTAATTTCTTCCCCCCGATGAGCCGGTAAACAATGTAAGATAATGGCTTCAGG
>JAVLCL010000480.1:0-2626 GCA_031580825.1 Halothece sp. Uz-M2-17 | reverse complement strand
GAGTTAGAAGTGGAAGACCCTTGGGAAATGTTACATCTCATTCGACACGCAGGAGCAATTTTTATGGGACATGCCACTCCAGAAGCTGTGGGGGATTATTTAGCGGGTCCTAATCATACCTTACCCACCTCAGGCGCTGCACGTTATGCATCGGCTTTGGGAGTAGAAACCTTTATGAAACATTCAAGCCTGATTGAATATTCCAACACGGCTTTAGATCATGTTTCCCAAGCGATTCAGACCTTAGCGCAAGCCGAGGGATTACATTCTCACAGCGAGTCGGTTCGTTTACGCAAGGAAAATAATCAAGAACAGTCATAAACAGTGACCCGTTATCATCAAGGGCAAAGGGTAAAGGTACAAGGGTGATTTTAGCTCTATCTTTTCCCTTTCTTTTATTTAAACTAACCGGAAAGGCTTAGGATTCCTCTCAATTGTTAATTATTAATTTTATATTATGCCAGTAGAAACGAATTTTCTAGCGTCACTGAATGCCTCTCAACGTCAAGCGGTTCAACATTTTTGTGGTCCCTTATTAGTTGTTGCAGGAGCAGGCTCTGGGAAAACTCGGGCTTTAACGTATCGCATTGCCCATTTAATTTTAAATCATCGCGTTAATCCAGAAAATATTCTTGCGGTTACCTTTACCAATAAAGCAGCCAAAGAAATGAAAGAGCGAATCGAGCTTATTTTCGCCCAACGGTTAGCTCAAGAAAGGGAAGGAGAGCGATTAGAATTACTCCCTGAACATCAACAAGTCAAGCTACGATCGCGCGTCTATAAAGATATTACCAAACATCTCTGGATCGGAACATTTCATAGTCTTTTTGCTCGTATTCTACGGGATGATATCAATAAATATCAAGACCCGAAAGGGTATCAATGGACAAAGAACTTTACGATTTATGATGAATCTGATGCCCAAAGTTTAGTGAAAAATATTGTTACCAAACAACTCAACTTAGATGATAAAAAGTTTAATCCTCGCTCGCTTCGGTATAGTATTAGTAATGTCAAAAACCAAGGGCTTTATCCTGAAGATGTGCTGGTTCAACAGCCCAACTATAAAGGACGGGTGCTTTCGGAAGTTTATCAGGAATATCAATCGCAACTCGCTGCCAATAATGCCCTCGATTTTGATGATTTAATTTTAATTCCCAGTCGCCTATTTTCACAAAATGAATCAGTTTTAGGCTATTGGCATCAACAATTCCAACACATTTTAGTGGATGAATATCAAGACACAAATCGTATTCAATACCAACTGATTAATCTGTTAACCACGAATGGTGAACCCAATAAAAAACAGATGAATTGGGAGAATCGGTCTATTTTTGTAGTTGGGGATGCGGATCAATCTATTTATTCTTTCCGGATGGCAGACTTTACCATCTTATTAGAATTTCAAGAAGATTTTGGAGATGGTTTACCCGATGATGATACCCGCACCATGGTGAAGTTAGAAGAGAATTATCGATCGCGCGAAAATATTTTAGAAGCAGCCAATTTTCTCATTGAAAATAATAGTGAGCGTATTGATAAAATTCTCAAGCCAACACGGGGATACGGCGAGCAAATTTATTGTTATAAAGCAGAAAACGAAATCGAAGAAGCCCGTTTTATTCGCAATCAAATCCTCAATTTAACCCGAGAAAACCCTGAATTAGGATGGGGTAGCTTTGCCATTTTATATCGCACTAATGCCCAATCCCGAGTTTTAGAAGAAGCCCTCCGCGCCGATATCCCTTATCATATTGTTGGCGGATTAAAGTTTTACGACCGCAAAGAAATTAAAGACACACTCGCCTATTTACGACTGTTAACCAATCCCAATGATACCGTTAGCTTACTTCGTATTATTAACACCCCAAGGCGTGGAATTGGACAAAAAACTCTCGATCAACTGATTAGTGCATCCCAAGAATTAAATGTTCCCTTATGGGAAATTATTAGTGACGAAACCTCTGTGAATACGTTAGCGGGACGTGCAGCGAAAAATGTTAACGAATTTGCACAAGTGATTAAATCTTACCAAGCCAATATCGAAGAACTCCCCGCAGCAGAAATTTTAGATGGCATCTTAGAGGCTTCTAACTATCGACAAGACTTACAAAACCAAGGTACAGAAGAAGCAGAAAACCGGCTGGAAAACCTGAAAGAATTAGATAGTGCGATGATGCAATTTGCAGAGGAAAACGAAGATAGTAGTTTAGAAGGTTTCCTTGCGAATGCCTCTCTTGCGTCTGATTTAGATAACTTAAATGAGGGAGAAGAAAAAGTTTCTTTAATGACCCTCCATTCCGCGAAAGGATTAGAATTTCCCGTGGTCTTTCTCGTGGGATTAGAACAAGGCTTATTTCCCAATCGACGCACCCTAGATGACCCCGCAGCTTTAGAAGAAGAACGGCGGTTGTGTTATGTGGGAATTACTCGCGCCCAAGAACAGTTATTTTTATCTTACGCCCAAGAACGTCGTTTATGGGGCTATCGAGAACCGGCGCTTCCCTCCCAGTTTCTGGGTGAACTTCCAGAGGAATTAGTCAGTCATAGTTCTCCTCCCATTCAACCCCGTCCTCAGCAGAAACCGAAAGCAAAAAAGAAACAACAATCGCAATCTGTTTCTCAC
>JAVLCL010000479.1:0-2633 GCA_031580825.1 Halothece sp. Uz-M2-17 | reverse complement strand
AGAACTTAAAACGGATACTGATCAATAATTTCGCCATCGACAATTTTATAACCCCATTCGGGATGGTTTTTAATTTGTCCTTCTACCCAACTGCGTGTCATGGGAGATTGATAGAGTTTTTGTAAGTTTTCCAAACTAGGAGTCTCTGCAGTTGTTTCCTCCTCTTCTGAAGATAAAGTTTTTTCGGGTGGCTTGTCTGCTTCTAATACAGGAGTATTTTCTTGTAACTGGGAAAATTTCGCCATCACACTTTCTTTTGTGACGGTTTTTTGTTCACTAAAAGCTGGCGGAAGATAGGGAGTTTGAACGCCTGATTTTTTAGCCTTGATGGCTTCATCCGCAACGCGATCGCATTTTCTTAAAAAACCATCCCATAAATCTTTGGCTTTTGTTGGGTTGCGTAATTCCGATCGCGCTTTGGCGACGGCTGCTTCTAACGGTTCTCCTTTATGAACATAATACTGAATCCGTTCACTTTCAAATGCAGGATAAGGAACACCCGGTTCAATTTCCCATTCCTGTTGGACTTTTTGGCTTTCTCCTAAAGGAATCCCAGCGAGAAATTCATCCCAGAAAGGCGATTTAATCCCTTTCGTAATGCTGTCAATAATTTTAAACACCCATCCCCCCGGGTTAGAATATCCTTGCTGTTTCGCATAATTTAAAAGTTCATCTTGGAAGGCTTCTAACTGTTGTTGCGATTCCCACGGACCTTGAAACTGATAGTGTGGAGTCACATTCACTGCAATCGGTTGACGGCGTGGAGGAAAGTAGGGATCACTTTTAGCAGGAGTTTGCGGATTGGGAATTGCTGGTGCGGGTGTTGATTCTTCATTCAGCAATAAGCGTTCCAGTTGCTCTAAATTGAGAGTATAAGCATAAACAGGCGGTTGAGAAGAAATCAGCTTAAATTCCAGCAGCGATCGCGCTTTCAAGATGTCTCTAGCCCATTCCTGCTCTCGCTCACTTAATCCACTCGCTTTCGTCACTTGTTGCGATGAACACTGTACAGTTCCACTTTCATGCAACCACCGCCACAAGATTTGATAGAAAATTGCAGCGCAGACACCACCCATTTTTTTCGCTAACTGCGGATAGTAAACTGCGCCTTCACCAAAACTCTGCCAAAATTGTCTTAAATTCATTCGTCTATATCGCCTTTCTTAATCTCCAGACGCATTCCATAGAGAGACCTTCCATGGAACATCTCTACACATCCTCTCCAAATCAATTCGTAGCAAACATTGATCAATTCAATATTATCCTGTTCATTCAACTCTCTCTTTTCGATAGCACTGGTCACTCCATCCCAAAAACTCTCTGTGTCCCTCTGTGACTCTGTGGTTAATTTAAAATAAATTCAAATTACAGCGTATCAGGATCAACCCCCAACTCTCGCAACTTAGCAGCCAGTTTTTCATTTTTTTGTTGCGCTTGCTGGGCTTGCTGTTGCGCCTGCTGAGATAACTCGCGTTCCGTGGGAAGTAATTCACCCTCTAACGTTTCCCAACGCAACCAGACCGTTTCCACATCTTTATACGTCCCAAACCACTGTACTAAAGCCAGTCCTAACTCATGAGAAAGATAGCGGTTATTTCGATCGCGTTCTAAGGGTTCATATTCACCACCTTTGAGATAAAAACCCGCCCAATCATCCGGATTAAAGGGATCGTACCAGAAATACTCAGGAACACGCAGTTGATTTTGATAAATCTCTTTTTTCCGCGTTTTATCCTCATTGCGGGTACTGTCTGATAATAATTCAATGACCACATTCGGCGCTTGTCCTTCTTCCCACACCACCCAGCTTTTCCGTTCTTTTTTGGGAACGCCAACCACTGCAAAAAAATCGGAACCGCGAAAGTCTTGATTGCGAATTTGGCGGGTACTAAAGTAAACAAACATATTACCGCTAATGTAACCATCCTCGCGCTGGTCTAACCAAAATTGCAAGGTATCGAGAAGGAGATCCATTTGCATTTTGTGGCGTTGAGTTTCCATGGGGATACCATCATCGCAAGGGAGTTCATCTTGGGTGGGAGGAGGGGTAATTTCTGGCGTGGGAACAACTGATGTCATGATGGATTCAGGCGTTCTGCTTTCTTTAAATTATAGGAGCAATCTACAAAGGAAGTCAGCCTTGATGATACAGTGATTGAAGCATCGGTGGTGATGTCGGAGAATTTGGAATGACAGAAGAAAACAACAATCCCTCAGAAGAAACCCCAACCCCAGAAACTCAATCTGAAACGCCAGAACCCCAACAACCGAAACCCGGTTTTTTCACAGGGCTAACGATTCGGGTTTTGCGCGGAATAATTACCCGTTTGGAAACTACGGTTGAAAAACTGGAAGCTCAAGCTGCGACAGCAACAACGGTTCCAGAAGCAGGTCAACCGGAAGCCGAAACTGAGGAACTGCGGGGTTGGGATAAAATTTTACGACAGGTGAGAACAAAGTTTCCTCTTTTGCAATCTCTCCCTGATTTTCTGTTGACGACCCTTTTAGTAGGCGCGAGTCTTGCTGTGGTTTGGGGTGCGGTTGCGATTATCCCAGAAGGGCTGTTCTCTTCCACTCCTTCATCACCGTCAGAAGAAGAAGTGTCTCAGCAACCAGACAAACCGGAAGCACCG
>JAVLCL010000478.1:0-2643 GCA_031580825.1 Halothece sp. Uz-M2-17 | reverse complement strand
GCTTGGGCGCACATAAGAGAGAGTTGGAATTGCTTCCTCAACTCAAAAATTGAGTGATCTTGTAGATGAGAAAAGTTAATCTGGTTGAGGTTTTTAATGTCTAAATGACGACCATGAGCAACTCCTCGATCAAATTCTCCTAAATCTGACCAACGCAAGCGATATTTTTCAGGATAAAAAAATAAAGCAAAAATCTTAAAAATCCATAAATGGATCGATTGACATCTTACATCATTCCCCATAGTAAAGCCAATGACATACGCTTCACTTTCAGGACTCCGATCGCGCCCTAATAAAATATGTAAGCAATCATGGTTAAATAAACTAATACTACCCGGTAAAGCAACTGGACTTTGAGAATTTTCTAGTAAGCGTACCAGCCAAGGAATTGAAGTTGCAGAATCAACACTAAAATCCATTAGCTGATTCCGTAAACAGTCCGCAGCATTGAATTGAGTTACTGGCATCACATTCCCCTCTTTTGTTTAACTTAGAACCTCTTTCTTCGTTAAGCACAAGAACAATGAAAAAAAGTCTGAACAATCATAACTTAACGAAACTCAACATCTTAGATGGTAAAAAGAGATACAGATGGGATTGACCAACGCTTCTGCTTCAGCAAATGGATGATGATCCTTGTTATCAATTTCAGATCTTTAGGGAATGATTAAGTTGTGTGCAATTTGGTGATGGGAAACTATGGATGACACGATTCCGGAAAACTTCTTTCGAGGAAAAAAGTCTGATCTGCGCGCGCCAGAAAAGTTTCGACTCTCCCAACTCTTAGATTGGTCGTGGCATCGTATCCTCATCCTTTTAGGCAGTGATTTCCTCGCGATCGCGCTGGCGTGGCAATTTTCCCGTTACCTGAACCAGTTTTATTCTCCGATTCCCCCGCAACTGATTTGGTGGACCTGGTTCGGTGTTCCTAGTCCTTTTTGGCTCTTTGCGGGAGTCATTTTGATCCTCTTCACGCAAGCAGGACTCTATAGTTCTTCAACGCAATGGAAAAACTATCTGCAAGTGGGAAAACTGACGAGCTTCGTCTATTTAGGCTCATTACTCATCAGCTATTTTTATGACCCAAAACTCGATCCACCGCGATCGCTATTTTTTACAGCTTGGTTTAGTAGTGTCTTTCTGCTCATTGGCTTTCGCTTAATTGCCACACTCCTCCTCGAACAAACCACCAGTCTTCAATCTCCCGTTCCCGTCTTCATCATCGGCGATCGCGACCAAATTCAATACCTTTCCCAAACCCTACAAAAACGCGCTGATTACCAAGTTGTCGGGAGTGCGCACACCAGCACAGTTAACCATCCCGACATTCTGAGAAGCATTATTAAAGCCCAACCGCAAGAAGTTTTAGTGGCTAACTTACCCCCCACCGAGTTAGCCTCTGCTTTATATTGGCAACTGCGACAACAGGGAATTCCCTTACGTTTGGTTCCATCTAGTCGAGAACTATTGTATCGCCGAGGCGTACCAGAAATATTTGCAGGGATTGCAACCCTCGCTGTTGATCCCCCAACCCTTGGCGGATGGGAATATCGCTTAAAGCGTTGGCTGGATGTTATTGCTTCTTTATTCGGCTTGATTTTACTCTCACCCTTATTGATCGGTATCGCGATCGCGATTTATTTTTGTTCTCCAGGCAATGCCTTTTTTCGACAAAAACGAGTGGGCTTAAACGGAAAAGTCTTTCGGATGTGGAAATTCCGGACCATGGTTCCCAACGCAGAAGCCTTACAAGCCAACCTCGAAAACCAAAATCAAACCGATGGTGTCCTTTTCAAAATTCAAGATGACCCCCGCCTCATCCCCATTGGTCACTTTCTCCGTCGCACCAGCCTAGATGAACTCCCACAACTGTTTAATGTTCTCGTGGGAGAAATGAGTTTAGTCGGACCGCGTCCTCTTCCTCTCAGAGATATCCAAAAATTCGATAGTTGGCATCACACGCGCCATTCGGTTCTTCCTGGTATTACTGGCGTATGGCAAATTTCTGGGCGATCTGAACTGGATGATTTTAATGATGTTGCCCGTCTTGACCTTTACTACATTGATAACTGGTCTTTCAATCTTGACTTGGAAATTCTGATTAAAACCTTTCGTATTGTTGTTCTTGGTAAGGGGGCATATTAAGGGTAGAAAGCGAATTTGATCCGCCTGCTACCCTGTTGGTGAGTTTCAGCCTATAGTTTCCAATTAGCTTCCGGAGGAAGTTGAAATTCGGATGCTTTTAGCCAACAGTCACCTTATTTGTAAAGTTCTGTTGCTAAACGAAAAGCAAGAACACCGGGCACTAAAGCAACCACTAAAGCAATTAAAACTTGAGTATCAGATAATGGCATAATGTATAGTCTCCTCTCAACAGACAATATTCTTTTACTACTTTGCAGTATCTTGAGCCAGAAACGATATGAATTGTTACAAAATTCTATAAAATTAAAGCGGTTGTAAGGGAGCGATTTTCGGATCAATAATTTTCCGCCCTAACCCTGGAAACTGAATTGCAAGATTGGTTTTCGTTCCACTCCCGAGAACATGGGTAATCTCCCCTTCACCAAAGGTATCATGAAAAACGCGATCGCCGACTTGCCAGTTGTGAGAAACAGAGTGCGATTGTTGTTTCTTTTTTGC
>JAVLCL010000477.1:0-2644 GCA_031580825.1 Halothece sp. Uz-M2-17 | reverse complement strand
TATTCTAGTTCATAGCTCAGATCAGCAACGCCGGGCAATTTATTATTAAATTTTCTAACTTATTTTAGTTCGTTAAATATTGTATTATTACTATTCACTACTACCAAGTTAGCTATGTTTGATCAAGAATTCAATCAGTTTAATATTCAAATCAACCTTTAATGAACTATTCAAAAGTTCCCCTTACCTACCATCACATCCAATCCGCAGCCCAACGCCTGGAAAACAACGCTAAATTAACCCCAGTTCTCACGTCAACTACCCTCAATCAACTGACGGGTGCGGAAGTCTTCCTCAAAGCCGAAAACTTTCAACGTACTGGTTCTTTTAAGTTTCGCGGTGCGTTTAATGCCCTCTCTCAACTCTCAACCCAACAAAAACAACAAGGAGTGATTACTTACTCCTCTGGTAATCATGCTCAAGGAGTCGCGCGATCGGGTCAACTCCTCCAGATTTCTACAACCATTGTTATGCCCAACAATGCCCCAGCCGTGAAATTAGCAGCCACTCGGGGTTATGGAGCGCAAGTGATGACTTATGACCCTAAAACAACCTGTCGAGAGGAACTGGCGAAGCAACTGGCTACTGAACATAATCTAACCATGATTCCCCCCTACGACCATCCTGATATTATTGCCGGACAAGGAACGGTTGCCAAGGAACTGATTGAACAAATCGGTCAACTCGATGTATTACTCGTCTGTTGTGGCGGGGGCGGTTTACTCTCTGGTTGTGCCATTACTGCAAAAACCTTATCTTCCCAGTGTAAAGTGATTGGCGTGGAACCAGAACGCGCTGATGATGCTACTCGTTCTTTTTATAGCAAAGTGCTTCAACGATGCGAACATCCAGACACCATTGCTGATGGGGCGCGGACCCCCTCCCTGGGTCAGTTAACCTTTCCTTTAATTCTCGATTCTGTCGATGACATGGTGACTGTTTCGGAAGAAGCGATTCGAGAAACCTTGATCTTTCTCTGGGAACGGTTAAAAATTGTGGTTGAACCCACCGGAACTCTTGCGACAGCAGCGTTACTTGAGGGCAACGTTACTGTATCAGGAAAGCGTGTTGGTGTCATTATTAGCGGTGGGAATGTGGATCTGAAGAAACTTCCCCAACTGTTAGTGCTGTAAGTTTCACCTTTCCCGAACTTATCGCCGGTCATCGAGAACATAAACATCAGATAAACATCAGAGAGATCATAGTGTTGATGAGGCATTCAGACTGCGATCTATCACCACGCGCGATCGCTCTGATCTGAAGTCAAGGAAGAGAATAATCACCTTTGCATACCCAATAAAAAATGTTGCTTGTTAACCAGACATTGCATAAACTTAAAAATGTGGTATCTGCTTAAAATATAGACTTATATCTATCAATTTAGTGAAAGCAGCTTAAAGATACAACCACTGTTCTAAAGCTGCTAAACGCATCACACAGGTAGATTTTCCGCAGGTGTTCCGTTAAATACAGGCAAGTGGGTCTGTAAGCAATACAGATAAACAGCATGGAGCGAAAACAATGGATAAGTTTGAATCGAGGCAGTCACAGCCAAAGTTAGATACGGATGAGGGATGGGTTGTGCAAGTGTATGGTAGTAATCGTCGCTTACTTTATGTTCTAGAACCTTCCCACGGTTGGATCTTCTTGATTGGTTGCGGTGTTGGTGTACTACTTTCAGTAATTTGGATTAACGCTGCTCGCTACAATCCCCCCTTAGAGCCGACCCCACCAACAGAGTCACCCACATTGCAAGTGGATTGATACAACTCATCTTATAGACGAGGTATTCTCTTTGAAACATCTAAATCTATTAATAACCCCACGACGACCCTAGGCTTATGTCGTGGGATTCTTTTTTCAGCAACCCATCTCGCTGTTCTGTAAAGGGCATGTGGCATTTCATATTAACCAGAGCCAAGGATTATCCAACAAAAATTAAGAAAAACTTATAATTTGAATTTGAAATTGCGTTTCAAATCTATGTGGGAGAGTGCAAAAATTTGTGCTCTTCACGATAGACTGAATTACGTAGAGATTCAAATCTTGATAAATAAAAATCTATAGGAGATAGTGCAGTACAGCTATCACCTTCCAGCCCTGTTCGGAAAATAACCCTTTCTGAACAGCCTATTGACAGGTTCTCCCAGAACACCTGTGCTGTCGGGGTGAAACGGTTCACCCTTACTCTTTAAAGCTCACTGATCACAATAATCGTTTCTCGATAAACGAGATTAAAGGAGGTATTTATTAGTGGATTTCTTATCAGAATTCTTGACGCGCTTCGTGGATAAATTGCAGTCCCCGACTCTCGGCTTTCTCATTGGCGGTATGGTCGTTGCTGCGCTCAATAGCCGATTGCAAATTCCAGATGCGATCTATAAGTTCATTGTTTTCATGCTGCTCATTAAAGTCGGTTTGAGTGGTGGTATTGCGATCCGTAATGCTAATCTGGCGCAGATGCTGTTGCCCGCAGTGTTTGCTGCAATCATCGGAATCGTGATCGTGTTTATCGCAAGCAACACATTAGCCAAGCTGCCGAAAGTTAAAACTGTAGATGCCATTGCGACCGGAGGCTTGTTCGGGGCTGTGAGTGGCTCTACCCTCGCTGCTGGCTTGACAATGCTGGAATCGGAAGGCATGC
>JAVLCL010000476.1:0-2669 GCA_031580825.1 Halothece sp. Uz-M2-17 | reverse complement strand
GCCCTGAAATTCAACGCTTAGAAGCCGAAGTCGCTCAGTCACGAGCCAACCTCCAACAATTGGAACGAGGAACCAGGCAAGAAGAAATTGATCGCTTAGAAGCTGCGGTTAATGCTACACAAGCCCAGTTTCGAGAAGCGCAAATTCAATTTGAAGATACCACAGTTAAAGCTCCTTTTGCCGGAATTATTACGCAAAAATATGCCACAGAAGGAGCATTTGTGACTCCGACAACCTCCGCCTCTAGTACGGCTGCTGCCACCTCTACCTCCATTATTGCCCTTGCTGAAGGCTTAGAAATTCTTGCGAAAGTCCCAGAAGTGGATGTAACCCAATTAAAACAGGGGCAATCGGTGGAAATTAGACCAGATGCCTTTCCCAAGGAAGTCTTTAGGGGAACAGTCAAATTAATTGCTCCCGAAGCAGTAGTTGAGCAAAATGTCACCTCATTTGAAGTCAGAATTGAGTTGCAATCAGGATTCGATCAACTGCGCTCGGGAATGAATGTCGATGTCACCTTTTTGGGAGAAGAAGTGACCGATACTTTAGTCATTCCCACTGTTGCTGTTGTTACTCGTGAAGGAGAAACTGGGGTAATTGTCGTTAATGAGGAAGAAAAAGCAGAATTTCAGCCGGTAACCTTAGGCTTAACCATTGAGAATGAAACTCAGATTTTAGAAGGCTTAGATGACAATGACCGCGTATTCATTGATTTACCCGAAGAACTGAGAAGAGAAACACAACTGGAAAATTAAAGAGTCCACTTTGGGATCAAATCAGCAATCCTGATTAAGAAAAACGATATTTTGGGAATCATAATAATAGCAGAACCGATGACGGGGAACGATCAAGAGCTTGATCACACTCTGATCCTGAATCACTACACTAGGAAGAAAACCATTCCTATACAAAATGATGAAACTACAACCTTGGCAATCGAGCACCCTTATTGGCAGTCTTGCCGTTCTTGGCGTTGGGATCATTATGGCTCTGACAAATCCTCATCGTAATGCTTATAAAAATTATGCTGCGCGACAAGCCAGTTTTTATTTACAAGAAAATGCTTGCACTAAAACGCCCAATCTTTTTGGCGATATTTTAGAACAACAATGTAACGCGATTGCAGAAGGAAGTCAGCCTTATTTGAAACCAGTCGTTAATCTATCGACTCGGCGACACAATTATTTTTTATTTAGTATTTATGAAACAAAATTTTCCCTTAACCCTAGCCTTCCCGCCTACAGTGCAAAAACAGTCGGTTTTCTGAATTTATTCTGGACTTATGAAACTGGATTAGAAGTAACAGAATAATGATGAAAACTAAGCGCGAAGTGCAGTTTCAACTTCGGCTTCTTGGACTTCAACAGCAACTTCCACATCAGAGTCAGTATTTTTCGCCACAATCGGTTTGTTCACCTGGAAGTGGTGCGTTTCTAATAAAGTGATTTCTTCCCAAGTTTCCCAAGTGGGGAGGAACGGTGAATTTGCTAAAGAACAGGCTTGCCAATCTCCTCTAACAGGAGCATTTAATTTTTGACACATTCCACCACGACGACCTTGGAGAGAGTAGTGTCGGCAATATCTGCAAACTGAGGGTAAATGGTTAGTACTTCTCATGGCTTTGCTTTAATTGAATATAGTTTTATCTTAAATCTCGTATCTTTATTATCCATTCTTGCTTTTTTTTCCTTGATCCCCTAAAAGTCTTACCCCGTCTTCTTTCAGTGATCCCCAAAGCAAATCCCAATTTTATTTTTTCTTTATATTTACTTTATAAACAGAAATAATCAACTCAAAATAACCCTATTAGCTACTTTCGCGAGTGTTAATACTTAACTTGAAAACACAAACTTTAAATCGACTCTGTAAACAATAATACTGAATCAAGATCTCAGTTTTATCGGATTAATTTATAGTTAAAATATGCTCAGGGTCTTGGATTCAGTTGATAGATAAAAAATAGAAAAGAAACTTAAATCTTCTCAACCTCTGAGATCAATCATTGCCAAAAGGAGACAAATCACATAAAATAGGCAAGGCTAGCTTTAACTATTTTGCCTTGAGTAATTACTCATTTAAATTCAATGTCTCTCAATCAGAAAGGACAAATCAAGCGCAACGCTTAATCACTTATGAATCCTAATGATTTTTCTACTAATGCTTCGCAAGATAAAGTCACCTTACACCCAAACTTGCAAGCTGCTCTCAGTAGTCTCAACATTAACTTAAAAGAGGAGTTAGAGCGATTTCAGCAACAACAAAAACAGCGCAAAGAAATCACGCTTGCTCAATCCCAAAAAGAATCGCCTTCTGTCAATGATCATTCTCCTCTTATGTCATCGGGAACGATGTTGTCTGAAGACAATGAAACCTCTCAAGAGATGAATTTTGATCTACCCGACAGTTATCTTGCCTCTTCCGAAGAGTTATTGCGCCATCTGAATGGAGAAGAAGATCATGAAACTTTTCCGTCAACACAACACCTGCAAAATCAGACTCGTCAGGGAACCAACCCCTCATCTAGTTCTTCTTGGCGAGATTATTTACTGACTCCTTTAGGGGTTGCTGGGATTCTCATTTTCTTTCTTTCAGGGACGCTTTTAAGTCTGGTTCTTGTCAACTTTGCCCAAGCGCGTTTTACTAGTCCCGCTTCGACGGTAGAAACCGCA
>JAVLCL010000011.1:0-17944 GCA_031580825.1 Halothece sp. Uz-M2-17 | reverse complement strand
TAGCTGGAAAGGCTGATCACTCCCATTATTGCCTATTGCCTATTGCCTATTGCCTGTTGCCTCATATCCACAAGCCAATTTAAATGCTTAACAGCTTAGTTGCATGATAAATAATTATTCAATCTATTTTTGGAAATTAAAATATCCGTTTTTAACTTGCGTTTCTCCCTTGGCTTCATCGTATTCCAATTGATATTGATGCGCGATCGCGCTTTGTGATTTTAATTGTTCGTATTCCACTTTTCCGATTTCGGTATCGGTAGATAATAAAATCACTTGATGAGACGCGCTGGGGAAATACCGTTCGACTAAGTTATGGCGGTGAGAGGAATCTAAACGCCCTAAAGGAGTATCAATGGCAATGGGAAGCTGACGGTGGGATACTCGCGCTAAACCCCACAGAAAAGCAATGGCGAGGAGTTGTTTTTCTCCTGCTGAGAGGCGATGTTTGGGGAGGGGTTTTCCGTGGGGATCAAATAAAGAAAGGCGAAAGGTTTGACTATCAATGCTAACGCGATGAACTAAATCCGATTTATGGAGTAAATATCGGAAGCACTCTGTTACTTCAATTTCCAGTTTATTCAGTTTTTTAAGAGTGAGTTTCTCTTTGAATTGTTCAAGGGTTTTTTGCACCTTTCCCGCCGACTGAATAATATGTTCATTATTGCGTTGATCAATGGCTTCTTGGCTATAGCGTTCCAGTTGTTTTTGGGTGGCTTTAATTTCATCTGCGAGTGTGTTGAGATGACGTTTTCCCGCTTCCCAAGCGTGTTGACATTTTGCCCGTTTTTCTTGGGCTGCTTTTACCGCATCTTGCAGTTTTTGATAGGCTTCTGGGGAGGCTGCATTTGCTAACTCGCGATCGCTGCTGTCAATGTCTGAAGTAATTTCTTGTAGTTTCTGTTGCCGAATTTTGAGGTCTTTTACTTGATTTGGAAGGCGATAGTCAAGGACAGTATTGAGGAGATTTAAGGTATCTTGATCAGGACGTAAATAGGGTGGCGTTTCCGGATGTAATTTCGCTTCTACTTCCTGATTTTGTTCTTGAAGAAAGCCTGAAATTTTATCCACTTCTGTTGCGGAAATAGCAAGTTGATGGAGATAATCAAGAAGCGCGCGATCGCGCTGTTTAATGACATCTTGAGTCAGTAAGGCTTGTTGATAGTCTAATTCTGTTTCTCCTTGTGTTTTTGCTGCCTCTAATAACGGTGTAATTAAAGCTAACGGTAAAACATCCGCAGCTAAATCTCGCAGTGCATCTTTTTCTCTAGCTTCATCATTTTTCAGTTCATTAATTTTCCGTTCCAATTGCGATTGTTGAGAGGCAATTTTACCTCCTTCTGAGATAAAGTTTTCGGAAGCAAGACGATGCGTTTCGTTTGCTTTCTTAAGGTCGTCTTCTAGTTGATTAAATTCGGCTTCTGCTTGCTTATATTCCTTCTTTTGTTCATTGAGTTTGGTTTCAATTTCTTCTAACGTTTTTAATGTCGTTTGATTCGCCAGTTGTTTCCGCTTACGATTGACTAAAACCTCTAAATCTTCTCCTAACTTTTCCGCTAATTCTAATCCGAGTAACGCTTGAATTGCCTCTTTCACTTGTGGCGGAGGAACGTCTAATTCAGCTAATTCTTTGACTTGTTCTCCATCAAATAAAAACAGATTAGAAATGCCTAACGGAAGTAAGTTTTCAATATATTCATCCCAAGTATTGGTGAGTGCGCGATCGGGCCAATCATCCACTAAAATACTTAACGTATCCTTATTATCTCCCTTTTGCCAACTGCGGGTAATTCTAAAGACAACTAACTGATTATCTAATATTTCTTCAAACGCCAATTCAATACGGGTTTTATCCTCACTATGACGATTCACCGCTTGCGATAAAAAATCGCTATAACTTAAATTTCCTCGTGTGGAACATTGCGCCCGCTGTCCATAAAACGCCAAGCGAATGGCATCCATAAAGGTTGTTTTCCCTCCACCATTCATCCCCCCAAATAAGATAATCGGGCGGACTTCTTCCTCATCCGCATTAGGGGTTAAATCAATCACTTGGCGACCGCGATAGGGACCAAAGTTTTCCAGAACGAGTTCACGTAAGATCACGAGAAAGTCAAACTAATAACGACATCCCTCTATTGTAATCTAAGTGGGAATTATTGATCCGAATTTTGCCCAGAAAACTTAATGTTTGCCCAAGTTAACTGCTTCACTTTTTCCGCGTCTTTATCCTCCACTGCTGTTTTTAAATCTCGTTTTAAATGTGCATTTTCAATGGCTTCTTCTTTACTGCGAGAACTGGTTTCAAAGCATTTTTCTAAAGATTGATAAATTCCTGCACGGCGAGATTTTGTATGATATTGGCGTTCGGTATCTAACAGTTTTGCCATCAATTCTAAGTGCATTTCATCCTCACAGAGTTCTTCTAATACACCCCATTCATCACTCCCTAAAACATGATTGGTTGCACCTAAACGGTTATCGCGAAAGGGTTCACCCGTTACATCTTGATAAATGCGAGGAAGACTATCATCAAATTCGTGTTTTTCTTCTAACCAAATACGACGAATTTCACTTAATTCTTCTTGGGTAATTAAAGTGATATCTTCCATACCTGTGGGTGCATTTTTCCGCACTTCTACTTGTGCTTCTAAAACTCGTCTTAACCAATATTCTCGCCAATATTTAGTATAAGGTCCCGGTATCGGTTTAATGGAAGTTTCACCATCCCCTGTATTCCGTTCAAAAAGTTCGACTTTGCCATAGATGCGACGGAAATCTCTCCGATCATGATCATTTTCAACATCTAATTCATTGCGAATATCTAACAACGGTTGCATCCATTCTTTTTCTTCGTCATTTTGAATCATTGCTTCCATTGATTTATCTTTACTGACCATTGTGCAAACCCAACAGCCAAAGCGGGAGTCACCACAACTCGGCGTAGAAGTGTCAACCACTAATGGGCATTCATTATCCGCAGTTGCGCCTTGATACATAGAAAGTAAGTCTTTATTATTGCCTCCCCAAGGGTTTTCCCACTGCATTAAATACATCCAGACTTCATTGGTTTCCCAATCTTCAATCGGGACATAAATTAAAGAGTTGGGACGACTGGGATTAGCGTTGAGGTGGTCAAGAACACGCCACTTGCGATGCTTTTCCATATTTTGCGCCCGATTAACGCTTTCTGCCTTGCGAGTTCCTAAAACTAAGATGACTTCCCCCTGATTTCTAATGATTTCTCGAATAAAAGAATCAGTGGGTTGGATTTTCATGCGGTCAGTACACCATCGGAAGCGATTACGGGGTGCGGGATATCCTTTGCCAATCAAGCAAACCCAAAATCTTTGTTGAATTGCAGGATAAGTTAGATGCGTTTGAATAGGCATTTGTTGTTGATCGGCTGCCTCTTGCATCCCTTTAAGAGATTTTCTCACCCAATTGGAAACAATCGGATTTTCCACAAGGGTATCATTACTTATAACATAAATGGTTTTCTTTCTTTTCTCCACAGGTAGATCAGCAACGGCTTTCCAAAATAATTGAAGAACAGTTGTGCTATCTTTTCCGCCACTCCAGCCGATGACAATCGGTTTATCATCTTGGCAATACAATTCTTTTATTTGTTCAGTCAGTTCATTGACTTCTTGGACTAATTCTGAAACGGAACGTTGTTTGTTTAAAATATCGAGTTGCTGATCATTCATCGCGATCGACCTTAGTTTAATGTATATATGATTGTGACAGCTTGCTTTGTTAAATGTAGATCAAGTTTCAGCAAGCAGAGGCTTGATTTGGGAAATTGCTTCAGAGAGAATCATAGCAGCCTGATCAACTTCTTCTTCCGTTGTAAACTTCCCGAGCCCGATTCGTAAAGCCCCTTCAATCAGTTCCTCTGGTAAGTTTATTGCCCGTAGTACGTGGGAAGGAGTTTCTACCCCTGATGAACAAGCAGCACCTGTGGAAATAGCGAGTTTATCATGTATTCTAGCGATAACGGCACTATTGGGAATTTCAGGAAGAGAGATATGTAAATTTCCAGCAAGACGAGAATCCGTATCTCCATTTATCACTAAATCGGGAATGTTCTCTAATAATCGTTGCTGGAGTTGATCGCGCTGAGTAGCAATCCTCTTTTCATCTTCTTCCATTTCTAGTTGTCGCAAACGGCAAGCCTCTCCTAACCCAACAATACCAGTAACACTAAGAGTGCCTGATCGGATTCCTCGTTCATGTCCACCACCGAATAAAATGGGTTCTAGGGAAGTTCCTTTTTTGATGACTAATGCGCCGATTCCCTTGGGTGCGTAAAGTTTGTGACCTGAAATTGTTAAATAAGTGATGCCCCATTGCTTAAAGTCAATCGGAGTTTTACCGACTGCTTGAGAGGCATCACATAACAAAGGAACACCATATTGATTGGCTATCTGGCTGATTTTTTCGATTGGATAAATATTCCCAATTTCATTATTTGCAGCCATAACACAGAGTATGGAAAGTTTTTCTGAACAAAGTTTCTCTAAATGGTCTAAATTTAATTTTCCTTTAGAATCAACTTGAAGATAGTTCAGTTCCGCTAATCCTTTTTTTTCTAGAGTTTGACAAGTATCAAGAACTGCTTTATGTTCAATAGGAGAAAGGACAATGCGAGGGATTGATTGATTCTGATCGTGAAGAATATGTCCTTGTATCGCTATATTAATGCTTTCTGTTGCGCCTGAAGTAAAGATGATTTCTTTAGTTGAACATCCAACTAAATTAGCAACGTTTTGACGGGCTTCTTTAACAACACTTTTCGCTTGATCCCCATAAACATGATCGACACTATTAGCATTACCAAAGGCTGTTGTCATGTGATAAAACACTTTTTCAGCAACCCGAGGATCGACAGGAGTTGTTGAGTGATAATCAAAATAAATTGGTAGTGTATTTTTGTTAAAAGCATTCATTATAAGTTAACAGTCTATTCGATGAAAAATTTCAGAATAGTTAGGAACAGAAACAGCGTAACGATTCGGAAGAAAGTAAAGCAACCAACGCATCAAGGTTTGCCAAGCGTGACTTGCTTCTGATTTATTTGTAATTGTATCGTCTAAAGCAAGAAGAAAATTTCTGACTGCACCAAACCTTCGCGGTATTTTGACAAACTCATCTATTTTTTGCACTATCTTTGTTTGTAGCAAAAGCGTACCAATATAATAATTGAATACATTTTCAGAGAGATGAGAGGGAAGAGAAAAAGCCTTTAATTCTTCATTAGCAGCTTCCTGTGTTGCAGTGGTTAGCTTCTCCCATTGTTTTGAGTAAGCTAAATATAAACAGTCTGGATAGCGTAAGGTTGGTATCCAAATTTGACTATCTTTTTGCCGAAAGTGATAAGATAGCTGATCTCGTTTGGAGTCATTGATCAAAGGGATTGAGTCGGGAAATTGCTGTCTTAAAAGTTGAACTGTCTCTGATACTTGATTAAACAAGTTTTGATCCACTTCAACACAGTTTTTTAAGAGTTCTTTTTCAAATGCTTGTAGTTGTTGTATTTCAGCAGGTAAAGGAACTAGCAATTCTAAATTAGATGGCATAGACCATCCTAATCCTTTATGGGTTAAATTAGCAGAACCAATTAAACATTGTTGATCAACTCGATAGTATTTCGCGTGTAGATCAGATCGTAGGGCTAGTGAAAAGTTAGGAGACTCTTTCAAGAGATACCAAATTTCTAAATCACTGACACCACTCGCAATTTCTTCAGGTTGCCATCGGGTAATACAGCGTAATGTAATACCTGCTGGAATGATCGTTAGGAGTCGCTGTAGCGTAGCTTTTTTGATAAAAGGTGCTACTAGCAGAATTTCTCGATTTGCGTTTCTACATAGATTTTCTAGTTCTATTCCCAGAGAATTCACAATGACTCAATTAATCTTCTTCATTTTCTAAAAATAAACGTGCAATTCTTCCCCAATCAACTCGGTTGTCTCTTGCTTGTTCTTGTCTTTTCCCTTCTGGCTGCTCATCTTCGTGTCTTGCCCAAGCCATTAGTAATAATTCTAGTCCTTGGTGAGCATTTCTTAGCCGATCGCGCAATTTTTCTATATCAGCTTCTTCTACATCATCTTCTAATACTTCAACTAATTTAGAGTAAGCAGGATGATTGGTATTAAGTGTAATAATAATTGCACCTCCTTTTGATTTTACTGAAAAGAAAGCAGGTGAATCTAAATCACTTTTCTGGAAAGCATATTTCAGATTATCATTAACGGTAATTGCTGCTAATTCTTTAGCTTGATTCGTTGTCATTCCATAATCAGTAAATGTTTCTTCTAGCGCTGACTGCCTTTTCTCTTTTGGTAGTGACTCATCTTTATCACTTTGCCCATAGTAGCCGTTTTCTTTACGTTCTTTAGTAATAGCTGATGCTACTTTTTCTGGCTTATACTCATCTTTATGTCTTTTGTTTTCACTACGAGTTCCCTTGGTTTGATTCTTAATGAGTGTTCTTAGACTACCTAATGTCTTTTGAATTTTTTGAGCAATATCAATCAAAGGTGCGCGAGGATCTTCATTATCTCTCAATTCTTCTTTAAGTTGCGCTACTGTTTTGCCTTCTTCTAGGAGAGATTCAATATCTATAGTTACAATCTCAGCAAAGTTTCGTGCTGATTGTTTATTATTAGTCACTCCAAATAAATCATCTAAGGAAGGTGGAAATTCTACTTCGACTCCCCACCATCTTTCTGTAGGATCGTATTTTTTCACTAGCGACTGATCTAAGTCCAATTCCCTTCCTGCACGAACAACGGAAATCCCAACATTTTTAGCAGCGTGTTTTCCATGATCTAAATTTCCTGGATTTTTTCCAGGTGGCGCTTGTCTAGCTTCCTCTTTAGCGTAAGAAAATCTAACAGTGACTTCATGTTGTTTATCTTGAAAATCAATTGTCCATGTAATTTCATGTTGTCCTTCTTCTTCCCAAGGTTCAAACATGGGTTGATTTTTAAAAGGTTCGGGACAAGATGTTTTTGACATTAAATATGTTGGATCATTAGGCAAAGCTGGTTTATCTATACTAGGGATATTAAGATTATCTAAATCAAAACTGACCATCCGAATCGAGACTTGATTGCTATGCAAAAATTTACGATACATCCGACCAATGAGTAATTCGGAATTTTCAATAATTGTTTTTCCAGTTTTCCAGATACAACGATCAATTTGTGACCACACGACTAACGTTCCACTTTCACCAAAGCTATTGCCAACTCTTCTCCAAATTGATGGAATAGGCTTAGGTTGAGGTTCAGGAACTTCAGTCAGTCTTTGATCTCGAATTTGTTGTAAATCTAAGTAAGTATAAAGGGGATTTTCAACACCGTTTTGCCAACTCCAAACATCTACTCTTTGGCATTGGGAAATGGAAGAGGAGGGTAAACCCATCCCAAACCGTCCAATTCCTGTATGTTTCTCTTCTTCTAAGTAAGTGCCATTTCCAAATTGAAGGGCTAAACGCAAAACATCAGCATCCATTCCGCTGCCATTGTCTAAAACGGCTACTTCTTCAATGCGCGATCGTTTCCGTTGTTCAACCTGCTGTTTTCGTTCCCCGCAAAGGAGTTCAACTTGACTCGCGCCTGCTTGGATGGCATTATCCATTAGTTCAGCAAGGGCATATGCAGCATTTTTATAACCGTTATCTCGCATTGCTTGAACAGCAAGATGGGAAGGAACAATGTTGTAAGATTTCTCAGCCATTTCTGTCTCCTTGTTTGTTATCACTTTATAAAAACATTTTAATCACATTTGTTGTAAAAAAACTTCCTTCAATAAATAATTAGTAAAAACTCAACACAAACTGTTTACAAATGCCCTTCCTTGGTTTGCCAAACATCTTCCCAATTGTGAAAGGCTTTGGCGAGGCAACCAAATCCGGGGAGTTGAGTGTCAACCACAGTAACGATTTCTGCGGTTTCGTTTCCTCCTGCTTTGACTCCGCGAATCGCACGTCCAACCATTTGGCTATAGAGAACTAAAGATTTCGTAGGACGGGCAATCACAGCAGCACTCGTGCGAGGCGCATCAAAGCCTGTTGTCAGAACACCATAGTTACATAAGATTTTTGTCTTCTGAGTGTCATCTTTATAGTTGTTGATCAATTTTTCCCGCCTTGATGATGGGGTTTCACCTGTAATTGCCTCGGCGGAGAAGCCACGAATTTGAAGTACACAAGCCAGTAACTCAGCGTGTTTAACAGACGTTGCAAAGACTAAAATCCGTTGATGATTCTGAGTAAGGTTTTCGATTTCGGAAATAATCCGCAAGTTGCGCTGTTCATCTTCTGCGAGGCGATTCAATAGATACTGTGGGAGTTCTAGTTGTTCTTCAATTTTGGATAAATCTCGATTGGTCAGTTTTAATCCGCTTTCGTAGAATAGAGAGCGATAGGTGGCACGGGCGAGATATTGTTCTGAAACCAGATATTCAATAGGATTGTCATAGCCAGAAACTTCCAGTGTGACTTTCCGTTGGGCAAAAAACTTGGCAAGTTCTGCATCTGCACTAATATCAGCCCAAGTGCGTCCGGGAGTTGCCGTTAATCCGAGTAAGGCTGTGTTGTCGTAAGGAATGACAAGGGAATCGAGAACTAATTTATAGGTTTGCGCGATCGCCTGATGGGCTTCATCAATAATGACAAGAGAAGTATGACTGCCGAGGCGATTAATAAAACGAATACTGCGTTTCGTGGCGTTATAGACTTTAGAAAGCCCAGCAACAATAAAGCCGTCTTCTAATTTTTCAACATCTAGATCATGATCTCCCCAGAAGCGATAAACCGATAGAGGGCGGTTTCCTAAATAATTCCAAGCCTTTTGAAATTCTTGAACCGCTTGTTCACAGAGTTCTTCGCTGTAAGCTAGCCAGATGATAAGGGTTGGTTCGCGAGATCGCAGATGGTCAGCAATAATATTCATGGCAGTGCGGGTTTTTCCTGAACCTGTGGGCATATGGAGGAGAACGCGCTGCGGTTCTTGGGATAGGTATTGTTTAACTTTTTGTGCAGCATGACGTTGGTGAGGAAATAAGGAATACTGGGGTATTGTTACTTCAGAAGAAGGAATTTCTGGCTTGGGTTCAGGTTTGGGAACGTACAGTTCAAAGAAGTTGAATAAGGCACGTTCTTTGTCTGAGTTGCGCCGAATTTGAGTCAATTTTAGGGCTTGGTAAACATCTTCTTGTTCTGGGGCATCTAAAATTACAGCTAAGATTTCTGCTTCTTTTGTAGTGAGTAAATCAAATAATATGTTGCGGGTTTCTTTAGAAAGGAGAAGACTTTCAGGAGGAGATAAACCTAGCAGTATTTCACGTAAGTGCGTTGGGGTAGCAAGACAGGAATCAAGTAGTTTGATTAAACTAACTACTTCGCTACCAAGTAAAATTTGTAGTGTTTGCTCATCTGCCCTTGATAGTAAAGAAGTAAAATTCACTTTAAATGCTTTATCTTTAAAAATTAACGATCAATTTTTTAATAAATAACTAACTAGATTATTCACTCCAAATTTCGGATGCTATTTTCTCTTATTTAGGGATTTTCAAAAAAGCATATACTTTTCACAGCCAGCATTATTTTATAACTATTGCTATAGATGACAAGCTAAACAAGGCAACTCATCATCCTCATCATCCAAAACCTCTTCTAAAGCCTCAGATAACGGTCGATCGGGTGCCTCTTTTTTCTGACGAGTCATCGCCTTTTCATGATTGGCAATAATCTCATCCTTACGCGCTAAAAGTTCCCGTAACGTTTCACCTTGCGTCCAAGTATAAGTTCTGCCATCACTATGGTTTTCCTCATACTCAACTGCTTTTTGAAACAAATCAGGATGTTCCTCAGCAAGCATTACCCACTCATACTTGCGCTGAAAGAAGCAGAAATAACAACCCGAACGACTGCGCCAGCGATAATAATCCGGTAAGCCAATGCCACTGTCTTCGAGAAGCTGAATAATGTCATCTTTGACTAAACCGCGTTCCTTAAATGGATAAACAGGTTTGATGTTTTCCCGCTTGGAGATATAGCCATCACGATTTTCATCAGCGCGAATGCCAATGTAACTGATCGCTTCATCCTCCCCAATAAACTCTTCAAGGGGTTTAATTTTCATCATTACCGTACACCACCGTTTTTGCGGTGAGGGCAATAATCCCCCATGCACATCTAGCCAGTGATCAAATCCTCGCTTTGCACTTAAATAATGAATTTTGATACCTAAACGCGCTTTAATTCGATCAAGGTACTCGTAAGTTTCAGGAAGTTCTTTGTGGGTATCACAGAAGAAGTATTCCATGTCGGGAAATTCTTTGTGCAACAAGACAGCTAAAGCGGTAGAATCCTTGCCACCACTGAGACCGAGAATACGTCTAACTTTCTTCTGCGTCATTGCGTGCCTTCTTGCTTAGTCTAACGCTATATGAGTGATTTAAACTCTCTTGAGATAGGATAACAATTTCTATTTCGTAAAAAGTAATTGTTGATCACACGAATATGGCATGACAAAAACAAGTTTTAACGACTCAAATCGCTGAATTACCCAGCAGATGAGTCTTTTCGCTTATTTTGAGGTCTTTTCTGTTTTTTAGAATTTTTAGAAAAATTTACATTTTCTGGTGGCTTTTCTCCTAAAACCTTTTCCGTCAGTTGGGTAACAAATGCCTGTTGGAGTTGCGGATTATCTTTAAGGGGAGGTTTCTCTAGAACGTCCTGAACCAATTTATCAACTTGATCGGTTTGTTCGTTGTCCACCCAAACAACACGATGGGTTTCTTCTCCATCAGAACGGGTAACGGTGACACGACGGGCTTCAAAGCCATCTCCTTTGGTAGCAACATCTTTTTGCAACGCCTCTAAATTCTTAAACCGTCGGGTAAGATCAGACAGTTTAACTTCAAAATTAGTCGCATCTTCATCCGTCCAAGATTCAGCAGGTTTATCGGCAATAATCATCACAATCGCCTCTAACCAATCTTGATCCGTTTTCTGTTCATCAACCGCAGCTTGAGTAAAACTTCTCAGCATTGGTTCAACACATTTTCCCACTAATGGTTTTGCCCTCACGCGCAATTCTTCCCGCACTTTTGTCTCACTACTACTCACCCCAAAGCCAGCATGAAGCAAGTTTTGACATTGCTTTAACAGTTCTTCGTAAGCGGTATTAATTTCTCGTAAAACCTGAATTAACTGCGATCGCAGCTTTTGTGCTAACTTGCCATCTTCTTCTTCTCCCGTTCCAATGGGAGGAAGATTAAACGCAGCCGGTAAACTTTGAAAGAGTAGTTCATCCGGTTCAATGGTCTTTTGCAATGCCTGTAAAACCGTTTGGGCTTCAGGGCTAATGCGTTTCGTCTTTTTGGTATAGTTAGGTAGTTTCTTCACAAACTGATAGAGGGGAGTTACCACGGTTAGTAAGGTGGCATTCCTCAGTTTTCCAGCTTTTTTCTTCTTCGGTTGCCTCAGAATGGCTTCTAATTCTTTAAAAACCTGCGATCGCAGCCCGACAATTTCAAAGTGCTTGACTGCAAACCGCGATGGATCTCTAACTAATAGTTCAAAATGTTCCGATCCTAAAACGGGAATGAATGTCCCATCTTTATAGACACCCACATCATCCACGTGATACAGCAAAACGGCTGCCAGTAAAACGGGAACTGCGCCCTGTTTCACCCCATAAGGAGGCGCAGCTAACTTGGCATAAAGCTGATCCAGGGGTTGAATTTTCTCTGTAGCCTCTAAACAGAATTCCTCGATCGCGCACCAAAGATTCCAAACGGTAGCCTGATCTTCCGGTGGAAAGAAGCCCCATTCCTCATCTTCTTGCCTATGAATCCCTGTTTCCCCCAGCAGGGAGTAATACATACTGACTTCTGGACCATAACCGGTTAATCCTAGCTTTTCCTGATCTGAACACTCGATCATCGCTTCTAACAGTTCCCGTCTGGCTTTTGCCCCTTGGGAGGTTAACTGACGACGATTAATCAGTTCATTCCAGAGAATGGGCGTTTTCGGATAAGCGCGATCGCAGACTTCCGAAAGTTTCGCATTAAAATCGGTCACCCGATCCATCGGTGAAACTTCCCCTTGTACCCAACACAGATTCGGATTATCGGCGATGTTGAATGCCTGATTGACTGTATCATTTAGTAACTGTTCCGCTTCCTGTACCCGATAACGCACCTCACGACGGGCAACCCCATCCGTTAGCAGTTCTGGCGCATTACTTTGAATTTTCTTCAGGGCAGCATATTCGCGCGATCGCATCCGCAAAACATCTAGTTTACTGGTTCCCAAAAGAAGGAATGGCTTCCCATCTGCGGTGGTTGCTGGAATTTCTGAAGGCATTTTGGGATCTAACCAGTAGCCCACTAACCCATCACAATCAGAACTAGAACAAGACAATTGAGTCAGATCAAAACTACCATCAAGGTAATGACATTCAAAATAGCGGAGTGTACCCGTTTTATAGCTGTGGCGTTGGGCAACTAGAGGATTCAAAGGTTGTAACGAAGACAGCAATTTTACTAAATCCGATTGTTCCTTTTCTAGATAGGCACTTAACTCACTATCAACATTAAAATCAGACCCTTGCCAAAGCCGAAGTTCATTTAATTGACGACGGTGAGTAATCAAATTTTTCTGGAGAAGCTGTTCAATAACCCCATCCCAATATTGCGTGTCACTTTCTGCTTCACCACTGGGTAAATCGCATAAAGCAAGGGGAACTAAGTGACGAGTTGCCCGCAATTCTCCCGTAACCGTAACTAAGTTTAAGATGCCAATGGTTTTTAAAGTTCTCACATAATCCGTATCGAGATGTTTCGCATCGGCAATTAAATCTTGAATTTCTACCCATCGCTGGAGATTTGGTCTAGAGGCTAAGCCCATTCCCGCTGCTTCAATGAAATAGTCATATACCTGATCTAATTTCAAGGTGGGTAAAACATCAGATTCCACAGAAAATTCATCTAAAAACCGTTTAAATGAGTAAGGTTCAGCACTGGTTAAAAAGGTAAATAAAGAGCGATCATTTTGTGCGTAACGACGGCAGAGAATCGGTAAAATAAATGCTGCGAGAGGATGTAAAGGATAAACGCCACTAATGATTTCTTGGGAAAATTCTTCGCTTTCAATTGTATTTTGAATCTGATTTGACCACTCTTGGGCATAACTATTTAAAGCGCATGCAATCGGTTCGGTTTCCGAATGATCAATTGCCCTTGCAATCAAGCGCATCATCTGCCCTGCTGATTCAGTGAAGGGAATATCTTCAAATCGTCCTTGAATTTTTGCCCATTCATTCCGTTCAACTGTTGCTAGTCGTTGACCATATTCAGCAAAGGCTTGATGGAGAATCCCTAAGACATAAATGGGAGTTTCTTTTTGTTCAGGAAGCTCAACTAATTGTTGCAGCAAATATAAGTCTTCTGTTCCCCCTTGATAAGCTGCATATTCTAGATTTTTCCCTAATTCATCTAAGGCAATAAAAATTCCCGTCTTCGCTGCTTTCCTAACTTTTTTAACTAACTTGAGGGCTTCTTGATTACTAAGGGTTCTCCCTTCACTAATTTCAATGTTGAGATCAACTAATTCGCGACAAACCTCTGGTTTATTCCCCTTCTTCGACTTCCAAAAACTCTCTGCACCATTAATTAAAGCCCGAACAATTGTCTGGCTAATCGGTTCTCTAGTTCCCGTTGCGACTGCCCGCAAAAATCCCTTTTGGGGAAGATTATTTTCTAATAGTTGATAATTATCACTTTCGCTTCCTAATCCTTCTTGCGCGATCGCGCTTGCTTTCTTTCGCATCGGATCATTTGCAGGGGCAACTAAAGCGGATAAATAATGAGCAAAGGCGGATTTTCCTGTACCATAAACACTGGTTAACGTCCAAGCCCTGTTTCCCTCATTTTGAGAGAATCTCCCCACAATTCGTCGCAGACTATCAATCGCGCGATCGGTGAGAACATAGCCCTCTAAGCTAGACGGCATCTCTAAATCCCGTTCCAAATTGACTGAACGAGAGTAGCGACGGCGAAGACGAATGTATTGTGAGAGGGGTTTTTCGGTCATGACACATTCCCGTTACGAGCTTGGAAATACTTGTCTAGGATATCGTTTGCGAGTGCTATTGGGTCATCTTTGAAAGAAAATTGTATTAATCCTGCGGTATCCGAAAGCATTAAGGAATCGCAAGCAGCGGTCATGGCTTCGATCGCGTCGTAAATCGCACTTTCCCCTAACTTAAACACTAATCCTGGGCTTCCCATTTCATAAGCAAGGGTGGCAATGGAGATCGTTTTCTGCGTTCCCCGACTGGCTGCAAATTCTAGACAACTCGCCACAATTACTTCTAGGGGTAATGTGAGTTTTTGCCCCACTTTAAAGAGATAATGTTTAGAATCTCCGGTACTTTGAATCAGGTTGAGGGTTGTAAACGGAGAATCAATAGAATCTTCACTCAGCTTTTTCGGATCGCCTTGTTCCACGTACATTCGCAGCAGACAAGTAACATCTTTTTTGATCGAAGAATCAGCAATTTTTCTTCCCAGTTGACTGGTGTACTCTTGAATTTCCCGCATTAAATCATCGGCTGTAAATTCCACTTGCCGAAACAGATTAAAAACATAGTACCAAGCTGCTGCTTCACAAGTGGGTTTGAGCAAATTCCAATGCAGTAACCATAACGAAGCCGGATCTTCTAAAAAGGGATCCCATGCGCCATTACCCAGTAGCTTTTCACCGAATTCAGTCGGTTGATCATTCTCTAAAACTTTAAACGCCCGACACCAGTATCGTATGGAACGCACCATATTTTTCCCCACACCAAGGCGCACAGGTGCATCCTCTTGCAGAAAAATATTGGAGTTTTGACTTGCCGCATCAAACCCCTTTTTCAACCAGCTAAAACGAGGATGAAACGTTTCGTGACGGGCAAAACTTAAGGTAAATGCTTTCTCAGGAGTTGATTGACTAATGTCTTCTACATTCAGTTGAATCATAGGGGGGTTAATCTTTCGCTAGGTTCAGTTTACTGGATTTCTACCTAGAAGATTATAGTCAAAGCCAATCTAGATGAAGGCTTGTTGTCTGGGGGTTTAGTATGCTTTGTCACATTAATCCTTCTCTTAACTTACGTAACGCTGGGTGTGATGATAGACTCTTGGCAACTGCCACCAAGGAACATGGGGGTTTTCGTGATGCTCTTGATGATAACCGAAATGATAGCAAGTAAGGAATGACCAAAAAATGGGAAGAGCAGTGCTTTGAGCATGATGGGGAGAGCAATACCCTCCCTGGGGTTCCCGATGCGGGAGAAATGTTCCAAAATAAAATAATTGTAGCGAACTCAATATTGAAGGGAACAAGACAAAGCAAACAAGATTTAACGCAGGAATGTGCAACCCGACGCTAATCAAGCTGAGAATACTGAGTAAGCCTCCCGACCGCTTCCAACTCCAGTAGTTTTTCAAAAAGTGACAGTACCAAGCCCAAAAAGCACTATTTTTCCCGTCATGAAAATCTGGGTCGAGAGGGCTTGTCGGATGGTCATGATGCAACCAGTGTTTGGTCAGTAGTTTTTGATAGGGGAAAAGACCGTACAGCTTAACAGCAGTCAAACCAATCAGATGATTCAGTTGAAGTTTGTGGGGGCAAATGAGTCCGTGCATCCCTTCATGGGCAGTAATGAATAAACCCGTGTAAAGAAACGTCTGCCACCAAATAGCCGTTAAGATTTGCAATAAATGGCTTTCAGAGACTTCCCAGGTGAGGAACAGGAACAGAGAACTCATCCACAGCCCAATAATCGTTAAGGCAATGGCAATTCCCCAAAAATCGTCTTGACTAGCCTTGGGTTTTTGTCGCGACATCTAAACCAGCCCCTCTAAAGTTGCCCCAACCACTTGGTAATCAGAATCGTTCCGCAGTTTCCCCAGTGCAGTCTGCGCTTTTGGGTGATCAAACTGTCTCAACGCCAGGGCAGTTTGCGCTCGAATGGTTCCTTGGGCAGAGTCAACACCTGATAGAACCAGTTCTAATGCAGAAGAGGCTTGAGAGGTTTCGGCTAATTCTCCTAAATTCGCGATCGCGGCTTGTTGAACGACGGTATTATCTCCTCTCAAACCAATGAGACAAAGTTTGAAAAGCGTTTCAGGATATTTCTTGCCATCTAACGCTGCTAAAATGCTTTGTCTGACTAACCAATGAGAGTCTTGTTGAAATAACTGTACAAGATGGGGAATGGCTTGTTCACCATATTTTGCCAAGGAATTAGCAGCTTCCGCTCTAACATTATGGTCTTGGTCATTCTTAATGAAATTTACTAACAACGCAAAGGCTTGGTCAGTTTGGTAAACGCCTAAACCAATCGCCACAAACGAACGAATGATAAATTCTTGGTCGTACATCCGTCGCTTGAGTAAAGGAATAGCCAAAGCGGGTTCATACTGTCTTAATTCGGTAATCCCTTTCAGACGATTTTGAGGATTTGGGCTATCGAGATTGGTTTCAATTTGATGGAGTTCCATAAAAATCTCTAAATTTATCTGGGTGTAAAGACTTCAGAGCGAAAAGTTGGACTTTTGCCTGTGTTGAAGCAAATCGGTTATTTATATTATATGAATTGTTGTAACGAAAAATAAATTTTCATAACAAATACTTGACTTTTGAGGGAGAGTAATTTGGCTTATCTCTGTAACTTGAGGTGAGTGAGGGCGCGTAGGAGACAGCAGAAGACTCAGAATTATTGTCGCGATTCGTAAAAAGCCTGAGTTTTTGATTAATGAATCTCCATTTGCTGTCTGTCCAGTTCAATCATTAGCTCATCCCCTTCCTTTAATCCATCAATGGGAAAGGTCATAATCTCAAGAATATCGGGAGATTGAAAATGTTCGGGTTTAGTCTCAGGATGAGGATAGTAAATCAATCCGTTTAATGGGTTATTGGAATCGGTCACAATTCGGCAATCAAAAAACGAGAAGTCCTCGGCGGGATTATTGGGCGACCACCTCACATCTCTAAAAGTGCATTTGGGAACTTTGACTTCATATTGGTGTGGAAAAATGGAGAGATTGATCGTGCCTAGATAGTAGTCGTCGAGATTGAGTCCTCTTTCATAGAAAAACGGTTTTTGCAATTCCAGTGTTCCTTTCGGGAAGCGAGAATCACCAGATTTCCCTGAAGCAACGCCATACCCTCTCTGAACCTTGCCTTTGACTGAAATCCAATTCCCCATTCCAACCCCTGAGTTAGGTAGCCTCTACAATTTTACTATTATGGTTGTTCCTAATAACGATTTGTTGTGTCTGCCTAAGATTCGCTTCCTGTTTTCATAGTCACTAGCTCTTGATAACTCTTGATTAAACTCGAGAGTTGGGAAATTTCATCACTGACATCAGTATCTTCATCTTCGTTGAGTATCGTTTCATAAAATCTTTCCAGTACTTGTTGATGCTTTTCAATCAACTGTTCATGCTTAGTTTGCCAAGGTTGCTTTGGGGGTGAAGACATAGAATAACTTTATAATTGCAACAACATGATTATCCCTTAAAAAACGATCATTAACCCACCCACAACTTAGTCTCATGAACATTATCGTTGCTCATGACTTTAATGATTTCGCTCACTGCATCATGATCCGTACACGGGTTTTTGTTATCGAACAAGATATCTCGGCGGAGATTGAAACCGATGAATGGGAAAACGACTCCACCCATTACCTTGCGACTGATGGGGGAAAAGCCCTTGCAACAGCGCGATGGAGACTGATTGACAACCAAACTGCTAAGATTGAACGGGTTGCGGTTTTGAAAGAAGCACGGGGAAGGGGAGTGGGAACGGAATTGATGCGCTATCTTCTCCAAGACATTTATTCTCACTCCAATATCCAGATGATTAAAC
>JAVLCL010000475.1:2011-2685 GCA_031580825.1 Halothece sp. Uz-M2-17 | reverse complement strand
CCATCGGGCTTTCTGCCCCTACATCAGCTAAGATTAAATCTCCGGCTTGTAAAGTGTGGGAATAGTCTTCGTTGTGCAAGACTTCACCATGACAGGTGACAATGCTACCGTAAGCACAGGGTTGGTTATGGGCAAGGATTACGCTTTCCATGGCAGCGCGAACTTGGGCTTCTGTTTTTCCCGGTTGGGCTGCTTTCATTCCTGCTTGGTGGGCTTGGATGGAAACCGCTGCTGCTTGACGAATTTGCGCGATCGCGCTTTCATCATGACATAAACGAAGATTGATAATTGCTTCTATTAAGTTTTGATCTAGTCCAGTAGCTTGAGTTGGTTGCAGAATCTCTCGTTTTAAAGTATCTCGTTGTTGTTGAACAATAATCGGATTCGACAGCGCGATCGTTGCTGCTTCAGAAGAATAGTTGGCTAATTCAGATAAGGGATAAGCCCAATCTGCCCCCATCATCTCTGCAATATCATCTCGACTGGGCTGTTCTCCCCCCCATAAAATACTCTCTGCGGAAGGATTATCAAGGAAAAGGGTTAATTTTCCCTGATCTAATTCAATCACCGCTTCTTCGAGATTGAATCCTGCAAAGTACAAAAAATGACTACTCGCGCGAAAGGGGAACGTATTAGCAGGAAAGTTCCGAGAAGGTGCACAGCCTGACCACAAT
>JAVLCL010000475.1:0-2001 GCA_031580825.1 Halothece sp. Uz-M2-17 | reverse complement strand
TCCGGAAACGTTTGAGCTAGTTTTTGACGACGCTCTTTTAAAGTCGTTTTTAAGTTGTTATCTGAGGGCTGAGTCATTGTTATTTAATCTCCTGAAATCGACAAATTGCGATTATACTTAATTTTCTCAAATCATTAGTTATCATATGAGCCTTAGTGACAGATCCGTTGCAGTTAGTGAGAAGTTATGTTTTGTTATACTATTTGAGCGTTAATTCATGGGATTGGCAAAGGATATGCTAATTAGTATTCGTGGCGTTGACCATCATTATGAATGGGTGTGTCAGCCCAGCGAAGGAGAGAAAAAACCTGTCTTAGTCTTTATACATGGTTGGGGCGGATCAGGGCGATATTGGAAAAGTACCGCGACTGCACTCAGTGATCAGTTTGATTGCTTACTATACGATATTAGGGGGTTTGGTCGATCGCGCTTACCTGAAACTCATGGGACTTCCTTTGATATGGAAGAATATGCAGAAGATTTAGTCCTACTTTTAGACCAATTAAACTTAGAAAAAGTCTATCTCAATGCTCATTCTATGGGGGCATCCTTAGCTACCTTATTTATTGCTCGTTATCCGGAAAAAGTCGAAAAAGCAATTCTCACTTGTAGTGGCATTTTTAATTACAATCCCATCACATTTAAGCTTTTCCATTTTGCTGGCACGTATGTGGTTAAACTCCGCTTTAATTGGTTATCTAAACTGCCAACAATGGATCGCTTATTTACGGCAAGATTTCTCCATCGTCCCATTCCCGCAGCGGAAAGAAAAGCCTTTTTAGAGGACTATTTATTAGCGGATGAAGCAGCAGCCGCCGGAACGATTTACACTGCTGTTAGTAAACACGCTGCTACGGTTATGCCCAATGCTTTTGCGAGTCTTTCTGTTCCCACCTTACTTATTGCTGGGGAAAAAGACATTATTATTCCCACTCGTTTAGCCCAGAAAGCAGCCAGTCTCAATCCCGATCAAATTGAGTATTTTGAGTTACCGAAAACCGCTCATTTCCCCATGTTAGAAGATACGACCAATTATTTAGAAAAAGTTCGAGAATTTTTAAAGCGTTAAAATCATTAGATCAACTGATTTCTCCCTGATCAGTAGGGTAGGCATTGCCCACCCTACAATGTAGTCCTTCTTTTTTAAAAGTGGTAAGCTAAGACGCACTTAAATGGGGTATTCTTGCAATTAGCTGGAAAGGCTGATCACTCCCATTATTGCCTATTGCCTCATATCCACAAGCCAATTTAAATGCTTAACAGCTTATAACATCACTGAACAGAGACAAAATAGAATGAAACGACTTGAAGGGGTTAGGAGGATTACATCGCTTCGGCTAAATCAACCAAACGATTACTATATCCCCACTCGTTATCGTAATAAGCAAGAACTTTCACAAAATTTCCATCCATCACTTTTGTTGAACTAAGATCAACAACGGAAGAATGAGGATCTTGCACACAATCAGAAGAAACAAGGGGCCATTCACTGGTTTTAAGAATATGTTTCATCTCTCCTTCTGCGTATTTCTTGAAGGCTCCATTAATATCTTCTGCTGAGACTTCTTTCCCCAACACTGCATTTAAGTCAACCACTGATCCCGTTGGCGTGGGAACTCGCAAAGCAATTCCATCTAGTTTTCCTTTCAGTTGTGGTAAAACTAAACCCACAGCAACCGCAGCCCCTGTACTGGTGGGGACAATATTTTGTGCTGCGGTACGTCCTCGCGTCCAACTATCATGCGCCATATCCACCACACGCTGATCGGCAGTGTAAGCATGAACGGTGGTCATCCAGCCTTTGTCAATGCCAAACTCTTGATCCAGAATCGAGGCAATGGGAGCAAGACAGTTCGTGGTGCAAGACGCAGCAGAAATCACGCGATCGCGCTCGGGATCAATGGTATCATCATTAACACCGTGCACAACGGTGGGAACATCTCCCCCTTTTGCAGGGGCGCTAATAATCACCCGTTTTGCCCCTGCATTGACATGAAGCCC
>JAVLCL010000010.1:0-18030 GCA_031580825.1 Halothece sp. Uz-M2-17 | reverse complement strand
AAATTAACTTCCAAAATCCCGTTGCCTATCGTCCCCCTGCTGTTGAAAACAACTCTGAAGTCTCAAAATTTTCATCACAACAAGACAGTTTAGAGTCATTAACCAATCTTGAGGCTTTGGGAACACTTAACTTCCCTGCACCCCGTCCGCAAGATTCCCAAGAGATTTCTCAGCAAACGACCAACAAAGAATAATTAATCGATCTTTGTAGTTAACGGCTCTTGATAAGTGCAGAAAAAAATACAGAACTAGGGCGAAGACTATTCGCCCTTAAGTTTGATCTATTCTCGTAAAACCCTTAAAACACAGGGAATTTCAATTTGATCAATAGCTTCTAAGTTAGGGAGTTCGGCTAAGGCTTGGCGGAAGTTATCTTCTTTAACATTGTGAGTAACAACAACGATTTCCGCCAGACCATTTTTAAAGTCAATTTGCACAATTGATTCTAAACTGACCTCATGCTTCCCAAAGCAGGTTCCCAAATTACCAATGACACCCGGTCGATCCACACAGATGATACGAGCATAAAAACGAGTCACTAATTCTGCAATGGGAACCAATTCACTGCTGGGATGTTGAGGAATTTTAAGGAGAGGGTTCACCTGATCACCGGTTTTTAGCATAGCAGCGATGTTCATCACATCAGCAACCACAGCACTACCAGTTGCACCGCCTCCTGCACCCGGTCCGTAGAACATGACTTGTCCAATGGGATCTCCTTCTACGAGGATTGCATTGTTGACCCCATCAATACTGGCTAGGGGATGGGATTTCGGAACTAGCGTGGGATGAACTCTCACTTGTAATCCTTGTTCATCTCGTTGCGCGATCGCGAGGAGTTTAATTTCAAACCCTAACTGTTCTGCATATTGAATATCAACCGCACTCACTTGGCGGATCCCTTCACAAGACACCTGATCTAAACTGACTTGTTGTCCAAACGCCAGCGTGGCAAGAATGGTAATTTTATCAGCAGCGTCATAACCATCCACATCCGCACTCGGATCGGCTTCAGCATAGCCCAATTCTTGAGCTTCAGTCAAAACGTCTGAAAAGTCACTGCCTTCTGCTGCCATTTTCGTGAGAATAAAATTGGTTGTCCCATTAATAATCCCTAAAACGCTTTGAATGTGGTTGACACTGAGGGCTTGTTGTAAGGGTCGAATAACGGGAATCCCACCACCAACGGCTGCTTCAATCAAAACATAAACCCCTGCTGTTTCGGCAGCGCGATAAATTTCTTCGCCATAGCGGGAAATCACGGCTTTATTGGCGGTGACAATATGTTTACCCTTGGCAATTGCTTTTAAAATCAGCGATCGCGCTGGCTCTAGCCCTCCCATCAACTCGACAATAATATCAATATTCGGATCACTAACAATTCCTTCTAAATCCGTGGTTAGCACCTCCTCAGAAAAGTCCACACCACGACGTTTATCGACGGTTTTCACGCCTACTTTCGCGATTTCAATTTCTTTGAGTAGGGGATGACGGGAGTCGGGAGACAGTAAAATACTAGCCGTTGCTGTTCCGACTGTTCCCAAGCCTAACAGACCAATTTTGAGCGGTTCTACCACGTTATTCTTTTATCCTCTTCGCTAACCAACAGCAACCTTCATCTTAAAAGATCTTTGGGATTTATTGTTTATTTCTCTTGTTGGCGGACGCGATAGCCAATATCAGAGCGATAATAACACCCCGAGAATTGAATTTGCGCGATCGCGCGGTAGGCTTTTGCTGCTGCGTGATCAAAATTATCTCCTAACGCCGTTACCGCTAAAACTCGTCCCCCACTGGTCAAGAGTCGCCCTTGTTCATCCAGTCGCGTTCCCGCATGAAAGACTAACCCATCGAGGTTTTGAGTAGTTCCAGTTATTAATTTACCTTTCTCATAACTCCCCGGATACCCCTCGGATGCAGCGACAACAGACAGGGCTTTTTGCGGTGACCACTGAAAAGGCGGAAGTTGATCGAGACGCTGTTCCAGACACGCCAAAATGATCTCATCAAGGGGGGTTTCAAGTAACGGTAAAATCGCTTGGGTTTCGGGATCGCCAAAGCGACAGTTAAATTCTAAAACCTTACTTTCTCCGTCAGGGCTAACAATTAACCCAGCATATAATACCCCTTGATAATCAATGCCTCGTTCTCGTAAGGCTTGAATTGTCGGTTCTAAGACCGTTTCCGTCACCTTGGCAAGCTGTTCTTCTGTCAAGATCGGAGCAGGAGCATACGCGCCCATCCCCCCTGTATTGCCCCCAGTATCCCCCTCTCCAATACGTTTATGATCTTGGGCGGGAAGTAACGGGCGGATGGTGATTCCATCAGTAAGGGCTAAAACCGATACTTCTTCTCCCACCAAACATTCTTCCACCACAACTTGTGGGGTCTCTGCTGCAAATAAAGTGTCAATCGCGGTGTGTGCAGCTTCTACCGTTTCCGCAACGGTTACCCCTTTTCCCGCTGCTAAGCCATCCGCTTTAATAACAATGGGCGCACCTTTTTCTCGAACATATCCTTTCGCACTATCAGCATCAGTAAACGTTTCTCCTTCGGCGGTGGGAATTCCTACTTCTTGCATTAACGCCTTCGCCCACCATTTACTGGCTTCAATTTGCGCCCCCTTTTGAGTGGGACCAAAAACAGGAATGTTCTGTTGTTCTAAAAAATCGCGAATCCCTTTTGCCAGAGGCATTTCTGGACCAACGACGACAAAAGACACTGCCTTTTCTTTTGCGTACTGTGCAACACGCTCAAAATCGTCTTCTGTTGCGGGTAAATTTTCACAGTTGGGGAGTAACGCAGTGCCTCCATTGCCAGGGATACAAAAAACTTGTTCTATGTTCGGAGATTGTAGTAACTTCCAAGCGAGGGTGTGTTCTCTTCCCCCACTTCCAACCACTAAGACGTTCATTGTAGGTTCACTTCGTTGAGACAGCAAAATACCATTCTCTCACTTTGTGCAAATTAAGTGGAAGAATATCAACACTTCCACTCTTAGAAAAATACTCTTTTTGAGAAAGGAGTTTTTGGACGCTCCTTTTTCTTGTCTTTAGAAGTATGTTCTCTGGATGATTATGGTTGGGGATTACTATATATAAAAATGTCGAATTTAATTAGTAACGACTTTCACTCATGAGTCAATCTCAAAACTCTTCCGATTGGTCAACTTTACTACATCTTTCTCTGTTATCTAATTTTGTTCTACCCATTCCTTATATTGGCATTATTGTTCCCATCCTCATTTGGCAGTTTGCACAGCCGAGAGATCATAATTTTGAGCGACATAGCGAAAATGTCATCAATTGGATAATCTCTTCAACCATCTATAGCACGATTGCTCTCATCAGCATTATCGGGATTATTCTTCTTCCGGTTTTAGCCGTATTGAATTTGGTTTTTCCCATTATTGCTGCTATCAAAGCGAACAAAGATCAAGTTTGGTCTTATCCACTGACTATCAACTTTATTGGTGGGAAATTTCCAAAACAACGTTTACTCGCCACTGCACTCGCATTATTAATTCTAACTTTACCGGCTTTAATGGGGATAACTGGTGTTGGGTTTTGGGCAAAACAGCGCAATGATTGGATCAAAAATGCCATCACTACCCAAGGATCAGTAGTTAAAATTATTGAAGATATTGATGCAGAGGGGAATACAACCCATCAACCTGTTATTCAATTTCGCGATCGCGCAGGAGAATCTTACCAAGTGACTCCTGTCAGTACCAGTAATGCGACTACCTATGAAACTGAAGATACGGTTGAACTCCTGTATTCACCTGAAAACCCAAAAACAGCGATCATCAACAATTGGTTTCACAAATGGTTTCTGATCGCTATGATTGGAATCATGAGTGGTGTATTTTTCGTTTTTTCCCTTATTCCCAGTGGAATTTGTTTAATCATTGCCCAATCGGCTGATCATGAAACTTTTTGATCACCTGACTGAAAATGGGAACAAGATTAATCTAGCCACGATAACTGGCATGACCAAAGCCTAAAACAGGATAAAAAATAAAGGGTAAGAATAATAGTCCGAGACCATATCCCACTCCTTTTCCAAACTTCCCAGCAATATCAAAGGGAATAATGATAAAGATTAGATTGACGAGGGGAATAAACAGTAAAATTAGCCACCAGCCAGGCCTACCGGCAATTTTCAACGTAACATACACATTATAAAAAGGGATGAGAATTGCCCAGCCCGGTTGCCCAGCTTTGACAAAAACCATCCAGTTTCCAGCGATCAAGAGAATGAAAATAATCAGTTGAACAATTAACTGTAATAAAGCAATAAGATTATCCATGTCATTTAACTCCTCACAAAAACGAGATCTAAATAAATTTTAAGCAACAACATGAAAATGGTATTTCAGATTAGGGCGATCGTGTATTGATAGCAACTTTTTGTTACGTTTTCACGATTAATAACTAAATAATTAAGCAAACTATTATGACCCTGATCTAAGGTAATCTCTTGATTTGGTTTAATTGGTAATGTGCTCTTACATCCTTCTTAAGTTTACAAAACTTATTTTATTACTATCCTTTCTAGGATCAAGCAGAATCAAAACAGATGCAAGTGACTATTGAATAATTATTTAAATCAATTTTAAAATACAACTTCCGTCCTGTTATCGGAGAAGAAAAAGAATAAATTAGATGATAGCCTTGCAGTACAACAACTGTAAAAAGAAAGTTAAAGCAATTAAGCGATAAAGTGTCAAAAATAGCGGTATCATTGGAGTGATTTAATTTTTTTCGCCACCGGCTTAACATCATGGGTGATCTTTCTTGGAAAGCCAGTGTCCTTATGGCAATTAGTAGTACCTTTTTCATTACGGGTTGTCAGCTGAGTAACGACACAGGCACAAATAGTAATCAACAAGGATTTGAAGTTAAATTTCTCGCTGGAAGTAATTTAGAAACGTTCTGCGATCGCGCAGCCCAACAATTTAATCAACAAAACCCAAAACTAGAAACAGGAGAATCCTTTTATCTCACCTGTGATACAAAAGGAAGCGGGGATGTTGTTTCGGAAGTGGTCTCGTTAACCCAGCAACTGAAAAATGGCAGTATTAATCCCTCAGATCCCCAATTTCCGAGCTTAATTTCGGTAGATGGAGAAATTTATCACGCCCAGTTACGGTATCGGGTCGAACAAATTTTTCCCGGACAAAACTATATCCCTAATATTCCTGATGCACCGTTACTGGCGAATAGCCCAATGGTGTTTATGACCACATCAGAGTTAGCCCCAGATTTACGTCAACAAGAAGACTTATTTCAAACCCTTGTCCAAGTGGATAATCACCAACAACTGGGAAACAATAGCCCTGCTTTACCGATTAACTTTGTCCACACCGCACCCACACGGTCTAATTCCGGTTTACAAACCTTAGTCGCAGAATTTGCCAGTGTTTCGGGAAAAGCCCCAGAACAAATGACTGTTGCTGATGTCGAGACTTATCAAGACCAAGTGCGAGAAATTGAAAGCAAAATTGCCCGTTATGGGGTTTCTACTGGCAGTTTAGCCCAAGATATGGTAGAAAAGGGCGTTTTTTGGGCTTCGATCGCGTCCGTTTATGAATCTCTCGTGATTGAAGCCAATAGCAACTCTAATAACAATACTCGTTACGAAGCCGTTTATCCGCAAGCCACGTTTACCTCCAACTTACGGGCGATTCTCCCCAATAGCCCTTGGATAAATGCACAAGAACAAGCAGCAGCAGAACAAATTATTGAGTTTCTGCGTTCGGAGGAGATTCAAGCCATTGCAACCGATCTCGGGTTACGTCCAGGGGTGCCGGGGATTCCTTTAGGAAATAAGTTTTCGCAGCAATATGGCGTGGATCCCAATGCAACCTATAATTCATTACGTCCGCCTTCTCCCGAAGTCGTGGAAGCGATGCTTAAATCTTGGCGAGATTATGCGAAAAAGCCCTCACAAGTCGTAGTTGTGGTCGATTCTTCAGGGTCAATGGCGGGATCAAAATTACCGGCGGTTCAAAGTACCTTACGGACTTATATTGAAAGTCTGGGTCCAAAAGAAAAAATTGCTTTAATTGATTTTGACAATCGCATTCAATCCCCTGTGGAAGTGGATGGAACCCCTCAAGGACAACAACGGGGAATGCAGTTTCTTACGAATCTCCGTGCTGATGGGGGAACACGGTTATATGATGCGACTTTAGAAGCCCGAAATTGGTTACAAAATAATTACCAAGAAGATGCAATTAATGCTGTTCTAATTTTGACGGATGGGGAAGATTCAGACTCAGAAGTTTCTTTTCAACGTTTGACGCAGCAGTTAGAACAAAATAGTTTTTCCTCTGATCGTCGCATTGCTTTCTTTACTGTTGGTTATGGAAAAGAAGGAGAATTTAATCCTGATATTTTGCAAAAAATGGCAGAACTGAATGGGGGTTATTATCGCAAAGGAAACCCACAAACGATTTCTCAGTTAATGGCAGATTTACAGTTAGAGTTTTAGGATGAGTCCAGTGTATTTCTACCGTTCTGTTTCCAGTACAATCATTAACAAATCTTTTGATCAATCTCAATTCAAGAGTAGAGAAGTTTCTCATGAAATGGCTTGTTAATCCTCTCCATTATCCAATTGCGGTATTGATTGGGGGACTGGTTTTAATTGTTGGTGTGCGGTTGGGGGGGTTACCCAGCTATCTTATCATTCCGATTTCTAGCGCGATCGCGCTGGGAGGGGCTGCGGTTCGTCAGTCACAACTTCCAGAACCGTTAATGATTGAAAACCCTGCTTTAGCAAAAGAGTTAGAATCAGTCCGAAATACAGCACAAGGGGTAGCCGAAAAAGCAGAAGTCTTACGAGAAGAAGCCGATCGCGCGTTATCTGATACCTCCTTACAGTTAGACCTTTTAACCCAAGTGCAATACGCCTGTGATCGCGCCCAAGAATTACCGACCCAGATTGAAACCCTCGCCCGTAAATTTCAAGGATCTGATTCTTTGTTATCCATCTCGGAATTAGAAGATCAACTCGCCGATATTCAAACGAAATTATCGCAAAGTTCTGGTGCATCCTATCAGCAATTACAATCCTTGCAAGAAAGCCTCCAGCGCAATATTCGCTTGGCAAAACAAGGAGAAGATGCACGACAAGCACAAGTGATTTCTCTCAATACTTCCATCCAGAATTTAGCCGGGGTTTTACAACAGTTACAGAATAAGTTGCGGAGTGCTGATTTAGCGGATGTGCAACAAGTGACGGAACTGCAAAATTTAAGTGAAGAACTCAATAGCTTACAAGAAAACGTGGATATCTTAACCCATCAACAATCATGACTCCGACTCAAGCCAAGCCACAACAAAAGAATACTTGGATTTCGATCGCGATCATTCTCGCTTCTCTCGGAATCAGTTATATTCCCTTACCTGGTGTGAATAAAACCGTCGTTGTCGTTAGTGGAACCGAATTACAAGCCCCTCTAGAATCCCTAGAAAGTCAATTTGAACAAGCCCATCCTCAAATTAATCTGGAACTGAAGTTTCAGGGATCGCAAGATCTGGTCAACAACTACATTGACCAGAAAAATGACTTTAACCCAACGGTATTGATTCCCGCTAATGGACAAATTTTAGACCAACTCGAACAACGTTGGTCTGGAAACGGGGAAGCCTTTTATGAAACTCCCAGCGCGATCGCGAAAACGATGCTGGTGGGGATTGCTTGGACCGATCGCGGACAGGTTTTATTTCCCTCTGGGCGATTTGATTGGAATCGCTTAGAAAACGCCATGCAGCAGCGAAATTGGGGCGCGATCGGTGGATCGTCGGAATGGGGAAGTTTTGATTTTATGATGACCAATCCCACCCGCTCGAATAGTGGTCAACTGACACTTAGTTTATGGGCGCAATCTCGAACAGGCGAGTCTTTATCCCAAGGGTTACGACAACCAGAAACCGAATCCTTATTTGCATTAGCGAAACGGTCTGTGTATTTACCCCCTCGTTCCACAGATATTCTGCTACAAGAATTTATCACCAGAGGACCCAATGACGCAGATGTCGCCACCGTTTACGAAAGTATCGCCTTACATCGGTGGGAACAAGCCCAAACCACCCGCAATAAAAGTTACCAAATTTATTATCTTGATCCTACCATGGAAACTGTTTCTACAGCCGGAATTATGCGTCGCAATGTTGATCAAGGAACTGCCGATGCAGCAAAAACCTTCCTTGATTTTCTAAGACAACCGGAACAACAAGCAATTTTTATTCAATATGGTTTTCGTCCTGCCATTTCTGGAATAGATTTAAGTAGTGTTCCTAATAGTCCTTGGGGGCATAATATTCCTGGTGCAGCCATCAATCCTCAAAATCAAGTTTTATCCACACCCAATTCCCAAGAATTAGCAGAAATTCAACGATTATGGCAAAGAGTGAATTAAGAAATGTTATTTGTTCTTGGGGACACCAGTAGTTGAACATTTTTAACTATTGAAAAAAGATTCATCCACTTCGTAGCCCAACATCTGACTGAAGGAAATAATGCGCCCATAACCTGAAATCTGTTGCGCTTGTAGCCAATCGTAAAGCACAAAAACTTTTCTCATGACAAAAATTTCTAATGCTTCCGGGTTAAATTGTATCCCTTCCGCGCGACTAAATTGGTGCGGAACTAACATTGCGGTGTAACGGGCTAACTCACCATTACGCCAGTCAAGAAAGAAAATAAACCAAGGATAAACCGTATCTAACCGTAAAAACCAAAGGCGAATTTCTGGAATCTCCGAAAGTTCCCGAGGATCCGTGGGATCTCGTGGATAATCAATCTCAAATTGAAATTGTTGTTCGTATTTCGTTAGGGTTCCACTGCTTAAGATCGGGTCGAGTTGCGTTTGAAGAGGTGATAAGTCTAAGCGATCAATGCTATCTTGAGTTAACTTGATGGTTATGGTCATCGTTGAAAAAATATCGGTGTCCTGAACTATCTTAAGACAAGAGTGACAACAACGCTTAAAGCAAGAGGCGGTATGGGGTTAAAGCATAATTGGTTAATTTCTCTGGTGGCTTGCGCTGGAATGTGGGGGATGGCTGTCCCTGCATCTCACGCCCAAGCCTTGCTTCCACACACACTAGAACCAGATTTTGAAAGCTTAGAAAAACAAGGGCTAGCCCTTGCTCAAGATGCAGCGCAGTTGGTACGGTTTCAACAATATGATGCTGCATTAGCCCGAGCCAAAGTTGCCACACAGTTAGCACCTGAGGCTTATCAAACTTGGTTTATTTGGGGTAGCTTAGAGGCAAGAAATGAAAACCTTGATCAAGCCCTGATGGCGTTACAAAAAGCCCATGAACTTGCCCCAAAAGAGCCACAAGTGTTATTTACTTTAGGTTCGGCTTATTTCCAAAAAGGGGATTATGAGCAAGCGATTCAACAGTTGCAAGCGGGGTTAGACTTAAATCCTGACTCGCCAGAAGCCTTATTTGATATCGGGAATGCCTATCTTAAAACCAATGAATACGATCGCGCGATCGCGTCTTATCAGAAAGCAACTGAATTAGAAGAAGGGTTTTGGCCAGCGATTAATAATATTGGGTTGATTGAATATGAACAAGGCAAACTCAATGCTGCTATTGAAAAATGGCGGATTGCAGCAGAAATTGCGGAGAATGCAACCGAACCCAATCTCGCGATCGCGGTTGCCCTTTATCACCAAGGAAAGCGCCAAGCAGCGATCGCGCTAGGAAAAGATGCCCTCAGTTCAGACAGCCGGTATGCTAACCTCGAATTTTTAGAAGAAAATCTTTGGGGAGAAAAGTTACTGGCCGATACCGAAGACTTTTTTGCTTCGCCAGTGATGGAAGCAACCTTAAGTCGTTTACAAATTGACCCACCTGATCAACAGTAAATAACAGTCTCTCAACAGCAGCATAGGTAACGGGAATGGCAAAACAGTTAAATCTTATTGGTGGTAATCAAATTATCCCCACTGCACTCCATACAGAAATGGAACAGTCCTATCTTGAATATGCCATGAGTGTCATTGTGGGACGCGCCCTCCCCGATGTACGGGATGGTTTAAAGCCTGTTCATCGGCGCATTCTGTATGCAATGCACGAGTTAGGATTAACGCCTGATCGTCCCTTTCGCAAATGCGCCCGTGTGGTGGGGGATGTTCTTGGGAAATATCACCCCCATGGCGACCAAGCGGTGTACGATGCCCTGGTGCGGATGGTGCAAGAGTTTTCTTCTCGTTATCCGCTGTTGTCTGGACATGGCAATTTTGGCTCCTTGGATAATGATCCACCGGCTGCCATGCGTTACACGGAAACCCGTCTCGCCGCGATCGCGCAAGATGCCCTTTTAAATAATATTGGCGAAGCGACGGTTGATTTTGTTGATAACTTTGATAATTCTCAACAAGAACCGGTTGTCCTCCCCGCGCAATTACCCCTTCTGTTGCTGAACGGCTGTTCAGGAATTGCAGTGGGGATGGCGACGAATGTTCCCCCGCATAACTTAGGGGAAGTGGTGGATGGGTTAATTAAACTCATTGATAAGCCTGATTTACCCGATGAGAAGTTATGGGAGTTAATTCCAGGTCCTGATTTCCCCACTGGAGGCGAAATTATTTATGGGGAAGGGATTCAGGAGGCATATCGCACTGGGCGGGGAACGATCCGAGTCCGTGGTGTGGTTAAGGTGGAACATTTGAATTTAGGGAAACGAAAACGGGATCGGACTGCTTTAGTGGTCACTGAGTTTCCCTTTCAGGTGAATAAAGCCTCCTGGATTGAAAAAGTGGCTGAATTAGTAAATGCGGGACGCATTGAAGGGATTGCGGATATTAGGGATGAAAGTGACCGCACTGGGGTGCGAGTGGTTATTGAATTAAAACGAGATGCGGTTCCGAATAATGTTTTAGGGCAACTTTATCACCAGACTGCGCTGCAATCCAATTTTGGGACAATTATGTTGGCGTTGGTGAATAATAAGCCTTGTCAGTTGTCCTTGCGGGAATTATTGGAGAATTTCTTATCCTTTCGGGAAGAAACGCTTACTCGCCAATATACCCATCAGTTAGAAACGTCGCAGAAACGGTTACATCTTGCTGAAGGGTTACTGGCTGCCTTAAATAATCTCGATGCTGTGATTGATATTCTTCGGAATGCACCTGATGGCAGTACCGCTAAGGCGCAATTACAAGTCCAGCTAGGGATTAGTGAAGAACAAGGGGATTCTATCTTAGCCATGCCGATGCGCCGTTTAACAGGCTTAGAACGGCAAAAATTAGAAGCAGAAGTCAATGAGTTACGAGACGAAATTACGCATCTCGAAACCCTGTTATCGGATCGACATGAATTACTAAAAGCCCTGAAAAAAGAACTGCGATCGCTGAAAAAACGCTATGGCAATGAACGACGAACTCGCATTGTTTCCCCATCAAAAAAAGAAAGTGTAACTGCTACTTCCAAATCAAAAACAAAAGCGAATAAGGCAGACGCTGCACCGGTGACAAAAGCACCCACTGCCCCCCCAGACTCAGCAATTTTAGAAATTACCCAACAAGGAAATGTTTATTGGACACAAGAAGCAACCAAGGAAAAAGGGAGTAAGAGTAAGGATTTTGTTGTTTTCCGTAGCCAGTTGAATACAGAGAAATCTTTAATCACGATTACTGATGCTGGGAAAGCCTACAGTCTGAAAACCGATAGTGTTCCTCCGATTTATCAAAAGCAAAATACCTCTGTTAATAAAGTCTTGCAGGGAATTCCCAATCAAACGGAAGAAACCCCTTTGTCTCACCTTCTCCTTCCGGAAAAGGATGTGATTTTGTTAACGCAACAAGGGCGAATTAAGCGGTTGGCTGCTGCTGATATTGCGAATATTGGCAATCGCGGATTGAGTTTATTGAAATTAAAAGAGCGCGATCGCGTGGCGGATTTATGCCTCACCGCAGAAGACCAAAACTTCCTCCTTGCTACCTCTGGCGGTCGCATTCTCCGATTTCTCGTGGATGACCAACAAATTCCACAAATGGGACGCACCGCACAAGGTAATCTTGCCACTCGCTTACGTCAACAAGAACAAGCAGTCGGTTGTGTCTCGCTTTCGGGAGAAGCCTCGATTCTGCTGGTTTCACAACTGGGTTATGCCAAACGCATCCCTGTGAGTACCATTCGACGCGGAAGTCGGGGTGATATTGGCACACAATGTCTGCAATTTACCAGTATCAGCGATCGCGTTGTAGGAATGGTTGCAGCAGAAACTGAAACGAAAGTCGTTAAACTCTTAAGCGATCAAGGGCGGGTCTTTTCCTTAACCCTGAAAGAGGTTGCCATCTGGGGGAAAGATGGCGTGGGCGATCGCGCTGTGAAACTAAAAGCCGAAGAAACGATTACACAAGTGATTCCGATTGTTGAAGTTTGACAATGAACAAATAACAAATAATATGATTACAGGGAAAACAAAACTCTTAGGTGTCATTGGCGATCCCGTGGAACATTCCCTATCGCCAGTGATGCACAATGCCGTCTTAAATCATCTCGGGTTAGATTATGTTTATCTTCCCTTACCGGTAAAAAAAGGGGATTTAGAACGAGCTTTAGCAGGTTTTACTGCCATTGATTTAGTCGGATTTAATGCCACCATTCCCCATAAACAAGCCATTATTCCTTATCTCAATCGCATTACCCCAGAAGCGCAACAAGTGGGTGCAGTGAACACCATTTGGCGTACAAAAACAGGTTGGGAAGGCACAAACACCGATGTTGATGGCTTCATTGCGCCTTTGAAATCTCTTGCTCAAGATTGGTCAAAGATCACGCCTGTGATTCTTGGCAATGGGGGGGCAGCCCGGGCAGTGATCGCCGGTTGTGCCAAGTTAGGCTGTCCCGAAATTGCAGTTGTAGGGCGAAATCAAGAAAAATTAGAGCAATTTAAAAGCAGTTGGGCAAATACAGGACTTTCTGCTGCAATTAAAACTTATCTTTGGCATGACTTACCCCATTTAGTGTCACAAACCCAGCTTTTAGTGAATACCACGCCCATTGGAATGTCCCCTCATGCAGATGCATCTCCTGTGGAAGCAGAGATCTTAAAAGAATTACCCAACAGCGCGATCGTGTATGACTTAATTTATACGCCACGCCCAACGCGCTTGCTGCAACTTGCTCAAAATAATGCTAATGCAGTTACTTTTGATGGCTTAGAAATGCTAATTCAACAAGGGGCAGCAGCTTTAGAACTTTGGCTACAACAGCCCATTCCGGTAGATGTCATGCGCTCAGCCTTAAACAACTAAAAAGCGGATTCCAATCTTCTCACTAAAGCCCCAGTTAGGTTTACGGCAACTCCCATAAATCTTAAGTGCAAAGGGGTCAACTTGTAGAGAGTATTATCTTAATGGTAAGATGCAGATTTAGCACCCAACATAAGACTAATTACTTATCAACCCTCCCGGGCTACTCAAAAGAGATTGCTAGGTTTGTTCACTTTTCCTTGCTAAAAGCAAACTGCAATAGCGTTCCCGATTTCTTAAGAGTATTGGGTTTAAAAAACTTGTTTGATGATTCTAATATAGGGAGAACTTATGACGACTGAATCTAATCGTGTAGTATTAATTGGTGTAGCAGGAGATTCTGGCTGCGGAAAATCTACATTTCTACGTCGCCTGAAAGATTTATTTGGCGAACAGTTTATGACTGTGATTTGTTTAGATGACTATCATAGTCTGGATCGTAAAGGCAGAAAAGCAGCAGGTGTTACGGCGCTCAATCCCAAAGCGAACAACTTTGACCTCATGTATGAGCAGGTGAAAGCGCTCAAGGAAGGGAAAGCGATTGACAAGCCGATTTACAATCACGAAACCGGAGAACTCGATCCCCCAGAACGCATTGAACCCAACAAAGTAGTTGTCATTGAGGGATTACACCCACTTTATGATGAGCGTGTTCGAGAATTACTTGATTTCAGTGTTTATCTTGATATCAGTGATGAAGTGAAAATCAACTGGAAAATTAAGCGGGATATGGCGGAACGCGGTCACACTTACGAAGATGTGCTCGCGTCTATTAATGCTAGAAAGCCAGACTTCACTGCTTATATTGAGCCTCAAAAAGAATTTGCTAATATTGTCATCCAAGTCTTACCCACACAACTTATTGAAGATAAAGAAAGTAAATATCTGCGGGTGCGTCTCATTCAGAAAGAAGGTGTGGAAGGATTTGAGCCTGTTTACTTATTTGATGAAGGTTCGACCATTGACTGGCGCCCCTGCGGTCGTAAGTTAACTTGTGCTTATCCTGGCATTAAACTTTTCTATGGTCCAGATAGCTACTATGGTCATGAAGTTTCTGTCTTAGAGGTGGATGGTCATTTTGATAATTTAGAAGAAATGATTTATATTGAAAGCCATTTAAGTAAGACAGCAACTAAGTTCTATGGTGAAATGACCGAGCTTCTGTTAAAACACCCTGATGCACCGGGAGCTAATGATGGAACGGGTTTATTCCAAGTTTTAGTGGGCTTAAAGATGCGAGAAACCTACGAACTTTTAACCCAAGAAACCAAAGCAGCAGTGAGAGTGTAATTCTTGGGTTAGATCGAACTCATAAACACTATTTGCGGGGGAATGATTCAAACTCTCCCGCATTTTTTGATTATGCTAGGTAATATCTAATCGGTTAGAGAAAAGGAAATCAACACGAATCAACTTCATTTTTCTCCACTTTTGTGTATTTCCGAAGAATAAATAACGAATAACAAATAACAAATATCATGTTACGCTTTTGGCTGGTTTGCTTTGGTCTTTTATTTGTCGTTGTCGAGATTTGGGAATGGTTACAAGAGTTAACTCTTGCTTTTCCTTTATGTGTTTTAGGAGGTGTGATTCTCGCGATCGCGTCTAATTTAAAGTTTGTTTCTCCTCCCTCTCATCAGGTTAGTCTCCCGCCTGACTCTTCATCTGATTAATTTTTTCTCCACTTCAACATTGATTTGAAAATTAAAGTGATTAAATACGCGATCGCGCTGACTAAAATAATAGTCGCACCAGACGTTAAATTCAACGTATAAGACAGCCCCAAACCAATGATGACAAAAAGTAAACTCAAGACAATTCCTAAAATCATCATTGTTTTTAAATCTTTTACAAATTGGCTGGTCACTGCAGCGGGCATCGCCAATAAAGCGATCACTAAAATTAAGCCCACGACTTGCATCATCATCGCCACTGCTAGAGCAATAATTCCCATTAATAATAAATAAATTTGATTCACCGGAATATTACGAACGGTGGCAAAGGTTTCATCAAAAGAAATCGCAAGTAATTCTTTATAAAATAAATAGACTAAAGTAATAATGATGATATCAATGACCAGCATAATCCAAAGATTTGCACTGGGAACGGCTAAAATACTCCCAAATAAATAACTTTCTAATTCAGCTTTATAACCAGGGGTTAAGTCCGTGAAAATAACACCAATTGCCATCCCAATTGCCCATAACATCCCGATTGCAGTATCTCGCCTTAAATGCTTATTTCTTTGAACTGCTCCCATCAATAGTGCTGATCCCAAACTGAAGCCTAACGCCCCTAAAACCGGATTAAACCCCAAGAAAAACCCTAAACCAACTCCACCATAAGCAGCATGAGCAATTCCTCCGGCAACAAAAACAATGCGGTTAACAACAACTAAGCTACCAATAATTCCGCCTGCAATACTAACCAGAATTCCAGCAATAATAGCATTCCGAAAAAACTCATATTGAAGGGCTTCAAGCATTCTTATTTCTATCCTGTTGATGTTCTGCTAAAAACCGTTTGGGAACATGAACCAATTGCTGAACGCGATCGCCGTAAGCCTGTTCTAGCAGTTCTGATGTAATTTGATTTCCCCCATGATAATGTAAAGTACGATTTAAGCAACCAATGGTTTTCACATAAGCAGAAACGGCACTAATATCATGAGAAATCATCAAAATGGTTACAAATTCATTAAGTTGACGCAATAATTCATAAAGGGTTGTGGAAACATTTTGATCTAAATTAGCGGTGGGTTCATCTAATAACAGAATTTTGGGTTCAGTGGCTAATGCCCGTGCAATATAAACTCGTTGTTTTTGTCCCCCTGAAAGTTCGGATAAAGCGCGATCGCGCCACTTTAATAATCCCACTTGTTCTAACACCCGATCCACAATTACATCATCTCGCTTTCCATAGTGTTGCAATAGTCGTCGTTTCCCCAACCGCCCCATTCTGACCACATCCGCCACAGTAATGGGAAATGCAGCATCAAACTGCATAATTTGGGGCACATAACCAATATATTGTCTTCCTTTTTTAACCGGTTCGCCTAAAATTTTAACGTCTCCACGTTGATGCGGAATTAATCCTAAAATGACTTTAAATAACGTTGTCTTTCCGCCACCATTCGGTCCGATAATACCAATATAGTCTCCTTCTTTAACGGATAAATTAATCCCTTCTAAAACAGATTCTTTATCATAACGAACCCAAAGATTGTTAATTTTAATAATTTCTGATTTTGCTGATAAACTCACAGAAGAATCACTCAATGTGCTCATTTTCACGTTTCAATTCATTGTTCATCGGGTGTCTGATTCAAAGCTGTTTCAAAAACATTCGCCACCGATTGCATATTTTCTAGCCAATTTTCGGCTAAGGGGTCAATTTCTAACACTTCTGCATTAACCGATTGCGCGATCGCGCGAGCACTTTGTACCCCAAACTGGGGTTGGACAAAAATAACACTAATTTCTTCTTCCTTCGCTTGTTTCACAAACTGAGATAATTCCGCAGCGCTGGGTTCAGTTCCTTCCACCTCAATAGGAATCATCTCCAGATCATATTCCCGTGCAAAATACCCCCAAGAAGGATGGAAAACCATAAACGTTCTCTGGTCTAAGTCAGCGAGAGTGGTTTCAATATTTTGATCTAACGTTTCAATATCGCTGATCAATGCCTCTAGATTTTCTTGGTAGGTATTAGCTGAATCAGGATTCAATTCAACCAGTGTATTATAAATGGTTTGGGCTTGTTGTTTCACTAACTCTGGAGATAACCAAATGTGCGGATCAAGATTAATTGCTTTTGCTTCTGCTTCGTGATTGTGATGATCTTCTCCGTGATGATGGTGCTGCGCGATCGGTTGACGCTCAATCCCTTGGGTTAAATCAACAATTTTCATTTCTGAGTTAGCACTTGCAATGCGATCCATCCAGGCTTTTTCAAAAGGAACTCGAATCCGCATATAGGCTTCCGCATCACTGAGGGCTTTCATTTGTTGCGGTTTGGGTTCATAGGTTGCCGGAGAAGCCCCCGGTTGCACCATCACATTTACCGCGACAGTATCACCGCCGATCCGCTCAACAAAATACTTTTGAGGAAGAATACTGACGGTAATATCCAATTGCTCAGTTACAGTTTCGGAGATATTATTTTCAGGTGTTTGTTCTACAGATGAGGTTCCACATCCCACGGACAAAGTTGTCAGAGAAAATAAGGCGATCAATTTAATTAAGGGCAACTGTTTCATGACACAAATTATACAATGATAATCGTTATCATGATAAATCAAAATGAATCCTAAGTAAACTGAATCTGATCAGAATTGATTTGCTCCCGTTAAATTAAAGATAACGGGAGACCCTTGGCAACGCTGAACGATTAGATCAAACCAGCACTAAAGAGAAGCCACTTGAATTTCAATATTTGCGGTCACTTCCGGATGCAGTCTAACTTCTGTTTGATAAAAGCCAATGCGACTAATATCATCCGGTAAAACAACACCACGACGTTCAATATCTTGTCCAGTCATTTCTTTAACCACATCAACCACATCTTGAGCGGTGACTGTACCAAAAATGGCTTCTCCTTCACCCACTTGCTTGCGAATGGTAAACCGACCAATGGTTTCCAACGCTGTTTTGCGATCTTGTGCTTCTTTGAGAATCGCGAGTTGACGCTGACGTTCTTTTTCTTTGCGCTGTTCAACTTGTTTGAGAATACCGCGGGTTGCG
>JAVLCL010000474.1:0-2704 GCA_031580825.1 Halothece sp. Uz-M2-17 | reverse complement strand
GGTGATGGGGGATCAGAAACGATACGACTGCTAGAGGTTCCGAGAGACACATCCGTAAGAAGACAAAAAAAGCGCGATCGCGCGCCTTGAACAACTAAAAATTTCCCCACTCGCATTTCTTCCACTGACACATCAGGATGGAGTCGTACTTCTAAGCCTTCAGTGAGAGAACCACCGACAACCGAACCGAGAGGAGAAGAGAGTTGTTCGTCCATAGGGAATTAATACACGCTAACTTGTTGTGATTCTAACAAGAATATTTTTTATATTGACTGCTCCTTGCGATAAATCGAGGGCTTTCTGACTGGTTTTCTGTAAAGCCGAGACGTTCTAGCAGTTGCGGTTGATGAAAGAGGGATTCAGGAGTGCTTTCTAAAATCAGTTGTCCTTGATCAATCAGAAACGTCCAATCCGCCCAATCCTGAACTAAGTTTAAGTCATGGGTTGCAATGACAATGGTTGTTCCTGTTGTTTGAACGCGATCGAGCATTTGTCGTAAACTTGTCACTTGTTTCGGATCGAGATAAGCAGTCGGTTCATCGAGTAATAACAAGCGAGGACGCAGAATCATGACATCCGCGATCGCGACGCGCTTTTTTTGTCCTAAACTGAGATAATTTACAGGATAATCGGCCAACTCAGTTAAATTAAAATCAACTAACGCTTGCTGCACCCGTTCTCGAATTTCTGCTTCTGGGAAACCAAAATTAAATAAACCATAAGATAAATCTTCCTCTACTGTTGTCGCCACTAATTGCTGTTCTGGATTTTGAAACACCAAACCCACCTGTTGTCGCAGTTGATTTAAATAACGACGATTATACTGCATGGGTTTACCTTGCCAACGGACAACCCCTTTTTCGGGTCGATACAGCCCATTCGCCAGTCGGAATAAGGTGGTTTTACCACAGCCGTTTTGCCCAATAAAGACACAGCGTTTCCCTTCTGGAATTTTTAAAGATAAATCATTTAATGCCGGCTGATTGGTACAAGGATAGGTGTAACGAACTTGCTCAAACTCCATCAACATAATGAACTCCCGTCAGAATCAGTAAAACAACATAACCTGCTATCGCTTCCCCTGCATATCGCCAATTGGTACGATGGCGACGAGTGTGTAGCACGCGCAATTCCCCATTAAATCCCCGAGACATTAAGCCTAACGAGATTTGTCGATAGTTTTCTAATGTCCGCCAAAGCAGTTGACCAATCAGTAAACTCAGGCTGCGCATTCCAACACGCCAGTTTCCATAGCCCAAGCGAGATTGTTGGGCAGTGAGAATTTCCATTACAGTATCGGTTAAAACAAAAATAAAACGATACATTAACACAAGGAGTTCGGTAATTAAAGGGGGACAACGGAAGTCTCTTAAGACGCGGATAATTTCCACAAATGGAACCGTAAAGAGAATAAAATACAGACAAGAAGTCAGCGCGATCGCGCGCAAAAAAATGGTTCTTGCCTGTTCTAATCCCTGAGCACTCAAATACAGATACATCTGACCCAAGGAAAATCCCCACAGCACATCTGAAGTCCCAGTTCCCAGAGTCGCCCCCCAACTGAGTCCCATCACTAACGCCGGTAAACTCATCATCCAGAAACTGATTGGAATCGCAATTAACTTGCCATAAACTTGAACAGGAATTCCAGCATAAACAATCACCCAAAGCGTTAACCAAAGGGCGATCAGAACTTGGATCAAAGGTGGAGCAAGATAACCAAGGATAAAAAGGGCAGACGCAAATCCCAGTTTCTGTTTAGGTGGCAGCGATCGCAGCTTGTTTGTGTATGCGAGAGAATCAATTTGATGGTGCATTAATTCAAGAAAGGTTTCACTCTCCCAACCTGTGAATTATCCTTTCTCTTTTTTCGATTGTTGGGTTCGTCCTTTGTATAAGCCAATAACATAACCAATTACTCCTGCCCCGATTGCTGCTTGCGAAACAAATAACAGACTTTCAACTTCACCACTGGGTAGTTCAATCATATTACCAAACCAAGGTTCGTAATCGGGCTTTAATTCTCCAATTGCTGCTTCAGCTTCTCCATCCGCACCCCCATATTCACCACGCACAAAAATCAAGGGCAAAATGGCAAGTGCAACAACAGTTAAGACCAGTAACCAGTTTCCTTGCGGTTTCTTTTGATTGGTTTGATTCATCATTTTTTAGGATTCAGTTTTCAAGAGTTTCAGCGTTTGCAATTCATCCACTGCGTAAGATTGCAGCCAATTCCAGACCAATACCGTAAGTAAACCCTCACTAATGGCTAAGGGAACTTGAGTGAGAGCAAAAATTCCAGCGAACTTTAAGAAAGCAGCAATAAATCCCCCACTAGCAGCAGGAAAAGCTAAAGCCAGTTGCACGGAAGTTACAATATAAGTCACCAGGTTTCCTAGGGCTGCTGCGAGAAAAATTCCTGCTCTGGGTTTTCCCCAACTCATCGTCAGTCGATAAACGCCATAAGCAACCCAAGGACCAACAATTGCCATCGCAAATGCATTTGCACCCAAAGTCGTGACTCCTCCATGAGCGAGTAACACCGCTTGAAAAACAAGCACGAGGCTTCCTAATACCGTCATCACGCCAGGACCGAATAAAACCGCCCCTAATCCCGTACCAGTGGGGTGAGAACAACTTCCTGTCACTGAGGGAATTTTCAGTGCAGAAAGCACAAAACTAAAAGCTCCCGCTAAAGCCAGAA
>JAVLCL010000473.1:0-2708 GCA_031580825.1 Halothece sp. Uz-M2-17 | reverse complement strand
GCGAACTCGTTCTAAAATTTCTGCCATTTCGGCTTCCGAAACGGTAAACCATTGGCTAAGTTTTTCTGTTGCTTGTTGTAAGGGGAGAAAGGCTTGCATACGATGGGTTGTATTTTTCCACACAGACGCGATCGCGCTGAACCATGATTGATTCTCGGACTGAGAAGATGAATTTTTATGTTGACGGTTCATCGGGATAGATAAAGAACGCTACCTGTTATTTTAAAGTGGCTTGGTCATTAGTCATTAGTCATTGGTTATTAAAGGACAAAGGACAAAAAACTAAATCTTGAATTTCCAATTTAGAAAAAGTCTTGAAAATGAAAGTTGACACTAAAGACGAAATTATTAAAGCCTTAAGACAATATCAAGATCGATTAAAAGCGTTTGGTGTTAGTCAAGTTGGATTATTTGGTTCTTTTGTTACTAATCAAGTCCAAAAAGAAAGTGATTTAGATGTTTTTGTTGTGTTTCAGCCAGAGCAAAAAAATTTCCAAAATTTTATGGCACTAAGTTTCTTTTTAGAAGACTTATTTGAACGCCCAGTTGACTTAGTAACACCAGAGTCTTTAAGCCCTCATTTTGGATCTAAAATCTTAGATGAGGTTGAATATGTCTCGCTCTCCTAAGGACTATTTACAGCATATTTTAGATGAAATAGAGAAATTCCTCATTTAAAGGCAAGCATCACTGAGATTATAAACAAGGTAGGAGAAGATTGAAGTTGGTCAATCCCAAACTCTCTGAATCTCACTCTCTCTTAGATAGTCTATGACCCTAACACAACTCGGTGGGGCGTTCCTTATTTTCATTCTCTGCCCGATTTTAGGCGCGTTACCCCTCATTCACTGGTTAACCTTAGGGTTAACTGGACAAAACTTAAAACGCCTTGGCACAGGCAATATTTCGGTGTCAGCAGCGTTTTATCATGGCGGTAAAGTTGCTGGCATTTTCGCTGTTCTTTCCGAAGCGGGAAAAGGAATTGCTGTGGTCTTATTGGCGCGTTCTTTTTTCCCAACTGATCCCGTTTGGGAACTGGTGGCTTTAATCGCTTTAGTGATCGGACGTTACTGGGGAGGAAAAGGAGCAGGGACAACAAATGTGATGTGGGGCATTCTGGCTCATGATCCCCTTGGCGCAGGATTAATTTTATTGATTAGTGGGATAAGTTTTACTGTTTTGCGCGATCGCGCTGCGGGACGCAATGGGGTTTTAGTGCTAATGACTGTCATTATTGGCTTGCGGAATATCAACACCCCGTCTCATATTATTGCTGTGATGGCACTGTCTCTCCTGTTATTTGCAATTTACTATAAAATTCCAGATGACCTTGATTTACCGAGTAAGGACGGGAAGAACAGTTCCATGTTTAAATTCTTTCGCGGCGATCGCGCGATCGTTTCCCTTGATGATGTCCTCAAAGCGAAAAAAGTGGGACAAAAAGCAGCAACGCTTTCTCAACTCAAACGTTGGGGATATCCCGTTCCCGCAGGTTGGGTTCTCCCCGCAGGAGATGACCCGCTTCCTTTGCTAGAATTGGCATCTCCCTCGGAAGAAAATCCCTTAATTGTTCGCTCTTCGGCGGTGGGAGAAGACAGTGAAGAGAGTTCTGCTGCGGGGCAATATCAAAGTATTTCTCATGTGACAAACCGAGAAGCCCTCAAAAATGGAATTTTACAGTGTCAAGCCTCTTATCATAACCCCACCGCTGCCCAATATCGTCGCCAACAACAACAAGGAGAGTCCGCCATGGCAGTTATCGTTCAACAGCAAATTCAAGGTGTGTTTTCCGGTGTCGCCTTCAGTCGCGATCCCATTACCCAAATGGATGATGCGGTTCTCATCGAAGCCCTGCCTGGAGAAGCAACAACAGTTGTTTCCGGACAAGCCACTCCCCAACAATATCGGGTCATTCCTGATTCACCGCCGAAAATTGAAGGAGAAGGCGATGTTCCTGAATCGCTTTTGCAAGATGTCGCACAGTTAGCGCGAGAGTTAGAAGACCGCTTTCATGGCTTCCCCCAAGATTTAGAATGGACATTTGACGGGGAAAAACTTTGGATTTTACAAAGTCGTCCCATTACCAGCTTGCAACCGATTTGGACGCGCAAAATAGCAGCAGAAGTGATTCCAGGGTTAATTCGTCCTCTGACTTGGTCAATTAATCGTCCTCTGACTTGTGGCGTATGGGGAAAATTATTTACCGTAGTTCTCGGTGATCGCGCGAAAGGACTCAAATTTAATGAAACCGCAACCTTACATTACAGTCGGGCTTACTTTAACGCCACTCTCCTCGGGAAAATCTTTCGTCGCATGGGACTCCCCGCAGAAAGTTTAGAATTTCTCACCCGTGGGGCAAAATTTACTCGTCCTTCTGTTCTTTCTACCCTGCGTAACGTTCCAGGATTATTGCGCTTAGGATTGCGAGAATGGCGCTTAGGAAAAGATTTTGCTAAAGATCAAGACGTTCTCTTTCATCCCACCCTGCAAGATTTACAACAACAAACTGCCAGTGAGTTATCGCCACAAGAGTTACTCACTCGCATGGAAATGATTTTGACTACTCTTCATTCCGCTACCTACTACAATATTCTTGCCCCCTTAAGTTTTTCCTTACGGAAATCGGTTTTAAAGGTTGAAGATAACGCCTTAGACTATAACGCTTTACCGGAAGTTGCTTCAAGTCAAGCCCTCGCCCAAATCGCCCA
>JAVLCL010000472.1:0-2719 GCA_031580825.1 Halothece sp. Uz-M2-17 | reverse complement strand
GTGCTTTTTTAGCCTCTTCTGCACTTTCTTGAGCTTCAGTTGTTGCATCATCAGCCATGTCTTCCATTGCAGCAAGGGGAGCCGTTGCCGCGATCGCGCTAGAATTAATTCCCCATCCACTAGAAAGTAGCATTACTCCACAGCAAAAAAGGATCAGTCCAATTTGTTTAATCGTTCTTAGAAGCATTATTATGAGCCCTCATCTTAGCTAAATCGGCTTTTCACTCTCAATCGTATTGATATTTACCAAAAAGTCAAGCATTTGAGATGAGAATAATTAATTATTTTGAGATTTCAATTTAGCTTTTCTAATCTCAGAAAAAAGGGAAAAAATTCAAGTGATAATGCCAAGGAAAATTACTGAGAATCTATCACTTGTTTTTGTTGATACACAGCTTTTACATGATACCAATTCAGGAAAACCCGTGCGATTTCTAAAGCCAATTGTGTCTTACCCCGATCAATTAACCATTGTAGGATCGGACGCAACGTTTGTTCATTTAAGCGCCCTCCTAATGATAGCACTCCCCATAGTAAACGATGGAATAAGGTCATTTGCACCATCATTTTAACTTCCCATGTGGGATGCTTTTGGTAAAATAAAACACCCATTTTTCCCCGTTGAACTTCTTGATCAATGAGCTTCGGAATTTGATCTAAATTAAACGGAGGATGCCAATGATACCCAACTGCGTCCGGACATTTGATCAACTTTAATCCCAGCTTCTTTAAGCGAACGCCCAGTTCTAAGTCTTCCCAACCATAGAGTTGAAATTGCGGATCAAATAAGCCCGCTTGTTCTAACCACCGACGATGAATGGCAACGTTACCCGTCGCAAAATAAGCAGCGGAGAAGTCGGTTAATTTATAAGGTTCTGCTGTGGGATTTTCAAAGTTAGCGGTGTTAATCACTCGTCCATAGGTAAAGGTATGGGGATCACTTTGGTTTAAGCAATTGGCATGAGATTGAACAAAGGTTTCCGTAACGACTAAATCACTATCAATAAAAATAATAAAGTCACCTTTTGCTTTTTCGACCCCTAAATTGCGCGCGATCGCGGGACCTTGATGGGCTTGTTCAAAGTAACGCACATGAGGAAAAGAAGACGCTTTTAACCAAGGAATCGTATCATCGGTTGACCCATCATCCACAATAATGATCTCATACCCAGTGATTAAGTTAGCATCAGTAATCACTTGTTTTTCTAATGCTAAAATACACTTTTCTAAAATTGGTTTTCGGTTATACGTTGGAATGACAATACTAAAAAACATATTGGTTATTGGTTATTGGTTCTTTGTTATTTCAGCAATAGACAACAGGCAAGGAATAATATTAAAAATGCTCCCCCTCACTTTGTCTCTCTCTCCATCTTCATCCGCGATCAAAGTAAAACTTCAGACCTAAAAAATAATTCTCCTCCTGATCCCACTTCCTTCTCACCTTGTAGTCGATCGCGCTTATAGGATACGATAGAAGACTTACAACTCAGGATAGACAAAGGATAAGGAGACGTTTGTGCTATGGCGCGGATGTACTATGATGAAGATGCGAACCTCGACCTGTTAATGAATAAAACCGTTGCCATTATTGGCTTTGGGTCTCAAGGTCATGCTCATGCCTTAAATTTAAAAGATAGCGGTGTTAATGTCATTGTGGGCTTATATGAAGGCAGTAAGTCAACCGCAAAAGCCGAAGCAGCAGGATTGACCGTAAAGTCGGTTTCAGAAGCAGCAAAGGCAGCAGACCTAATTATGATTTTACTGCCCGATGAGGTGCAAAAAACCGTCTATAAAGCGGAAATTGAACCCCATTTAACCTCCGGAAAAGCCTTAGCCTTTGCCCACGGCTTTAATATTCATTTTGGACAGATTGTTCCCCCAGCCGGTGTGGATGTGGTGATGATTGCGCCAAAAGGACCCGGACACTTAGTCAGACGAACTTATGAACAGGGAGAAGGGGTTCCCTGTCTCTTTGCGGTATTTCAAGACGAAACCGGACAAGGGCGCGATCGCGCAATGGCTTATGCTAAGGGTATCGGTGGCACTCGCGCGGGAATTTTAGAAACCAGTTTCCGCGAAGAAACCGAAACCGATCTCTTTGGGGAACAAGCAGTCCTCTGTGGCGGTTTAAGTGCCTTAATTAAAACCGGATTTGAAACCTTAGTGGAAGCCGGCTATCAACCAGAACTCGCTTATTTTGAATGTCTCCATGAAGTCAAACTGATCGTGGATTTAGTGGTCGAAGGTGGACTCGCTAATATGCGCGATAGTATTTCTAACACTGCTGAATATGGCGATTACAGCCGTGGTCCCCGCATTGTCAATGAAGAAACCCGTGCAGAAATGAGAAAGGTTTTATCAGAAATTCAATCTGGGGAATTTGCCAGAGAATTTGTTTTAGAAAATCAATCTGGGAAATCGGTACTGACCTCGACCCGTCGTCGCGAAGCCGAACATCCCATTGAAGAAGTTGGAAAAGATTTACGAGCAATGTTTAGCTGGCTGAAAAAGGGTTAACTTTTCTCGCAGTCAATGGCTGATCTACCTATAATTTAAGGGGTTTCTTGCATTATAGGTGACAGTCATTAGGGCTTGCTGAAAAAGTCCAATCATCGGTTTAGCCAAGCAATAGTGAAGAAGGAAGGTCGGAAAAGCCAGACATTTTCTTGGAAGGTGCAACGTTTTCTGCCTTGATCGTTCAATTCCCATGCACTTT
>JAVLCL010000471.1:0-2750 GCA_031580825.1 Halothece sp. Uz-M2-17 | reverse complement strand
CAGTGAATTGATGCTCAAATTGAGAGCGCGATCGCGCAGCTAAATGACCTAAAAATTTCCTAACTCTCCGAGGAATATATGACGGATGACCAGCAATCTGATATAGTGACTATGAACGAATGAAGGGAATAACCATTAAAGAGACCCTCAAGTAGTAGTAGCCTGTATGATGGCAACGGAGTCAGAGGTAACGCCTCTTTCCATAAAAGGCAAGTCTTCTGACCGTTGATTTGTGCTTGTCCGTCCATAGAGGTTGCTCAGAAACAGTCAACTGTTGATTAGGAGGAAAAACTACCTTGTCTAGTAAATACATATTTAGTTCTGAATCGGTAACTGAAGGTCACCCTGATAAAGTGTGTGACCAGATTTCCGATACCATTCTCGATGCCTTACTGGCTGGCGATGATAAAAGTCGTGTTGCTGCAGAAGTCGTCGTTAACACTGGCTTAGTGCTAGTAACAGGGGAAATTACCTCCAAGACACAAGTCAACTTTGTGAACTTGGTTCGTGAGAAAATCAAAGAAATTGGTTACACCGATGCTGATAATGGCTTCTCTGCTGATAGCTGTTCAGTATTAATTGCCCTTGATGAACAATCTCCTGACATTTCTCAGGGGGTAACTTCTGCTCAAGAAAGCCGTGACCTCAGTGATGATGAACTCGACCAAATTGGTGCAGGTGACCAAGGGTTAATGTTTGGGTTTGCTTGCAACGAAACCCCAGAATTAATGCCTCTCCCCATCAGCTTGTCTCACCGCCTGACTCGCCAGTTGGCAAAAGTTCGTCATAATGGCACTCTCGATTATCTCCGTCCTGATGGTAAAAGCCAAGTCAGTGTTGCTTATGAAGATGGTAAGCCGGTTCGCATTGATACCATCTTACTTTCTACTCAACATGATCCAGAAGTGGGCGGTAGCACTGATGAGAAAACCGTTCATGACAAAATCAAAGCGGATCTCTGGAAAGAAGTTGTGCTTCCCATTTTTGAAGACATCGACATCAAGCCAGATGAAAACACCAAATACTTAATGAACCCCACCGGTAAATTTGTTGTTGGTGGTCCCCAAGGGGATGCTGGTTTAACCGGACGGAAAATTATTGTTGATACCTATGGCGGTTATTCTCGTCATGGCGGTGGTGCGTTCTCTGGTAAGGATCCAACAAAAGTTGACCGTAGTGCTGCTTATGCCAGCCGTTATGTTGCGAAAAACATCGTTGCTGCTGGTTTAGCTGATAAGTGTGAAGTTCAACTCAGTTACGCGATCGGGGTTGCCCGTCCGACGAGCGTTTTTGTTGATACCTTCGGTACTGGTAAAGTTGACGAAGAAAAATTACTTGAAGTGATTCGCGAAAACTTTGAGCTTCGTCCGGCTGGTATTATCCAAGACTTGCACTTACAAGAACTTCCCAAACAACGGGGCGGACGGTTCTATCAAGATACCGCAGCGTATGGTCACTTTGGTCGCCCTGACCTTGACCTCCCTTGGGAACGCACTGACAAAGCAGAACTCTTGAAAAAGGCTCTTAAAGAAGCTGCTGCTGTGTAAGTTAGGTTAGTTTAACTCTTTTTTCCTCGCCCTTCTCTCTTCTGGAGAGAGGGGTTTTTTATTGAGTCATTTGCGAGCTATGATTGAGATTTGGCAAGCCCGTTTAGATATTTGTCCTCAGTTAGAAAAAGAGTATTGGGCTGTTCTTAATGCTGAGGAACGAAAACGAGCGAATCGCTTTGTCAAGCCGGAGGATCAAACGCGCTTTATTGCAGGGCGAGGTATTTTACGATCGCTGCTGGGACAATATTTGAATGTTGCAGCAGCATCAATTGAATTTGACTATCTTCCTCAAGGGAAGCCAATTTTAGGACAAAAACACAGCTTTTCAAAGCTAGAATTTAATGTTTCCCATTCTCACAATTTAGCTTTATATGTCATCTCTAATCACAACGTTGGTATTGATTTAGAATTCATCCGTCCCTTTCCACAGGTATTATCTTTAGCCTGTCGTTTTTTTACCGAACAAGAATTTACTGATTTAGTCTCACTTCCTTCTAAGCAGCAAGAAAGGGTATTTTTCCAAATTTGGACAGCCAAAGAGGCTTATCTGAAAGCAACAGGAGAGGGCTTAAGTGGATTGCAAAATATAGAAATATCAATTAATCAAACGTCTCAGCAGCTTGATGTGACAAGGAGCCAAGTCAAGGTTCGTTTATATTCTTTTATCCCGAGAGATCATTTTATTGCCACTGTTGCTCGTGTAGAGGATGATGACTCAAATCTAACGCAACAAAGCGATCGAGCGCTTGATACATCCAATAAATTGACAGTTGAGGATCACTGCTTATGCGATGAAAGCCTAGAGAATCAGCTAGTTTTTCGTAATTGGGATGAATAATGAGCGTGTATAAGTCGCACAGATTTGGAAAATCTTCTTGTTGCATTCGGATCAGAGTTTTTTGGGCATCTTGGAGGAACGGAATTTGATAGTTTAGCTGATATTGTGTTTCGATCATCCAACTGCGGACAAAAACTGCAAAACAGTCCTTATCTCCGGGAATGGCAATTTGAAAGGGATCAACTGCTTCCATACTACTGAGATGTAACCCTTTACTGGGTGCGCCGAAAAACATCAGTTCGGAAACGCTAGTGGTAGGATAAAGCAGATAAAACCCCACAGGATGACCGTTATCGCTGCGTCGTAAGACTCGTAAACCTTTTGGGTATTGACGACTCCATTGGCGTAATAAACGGCTGATG
>JAVLCL010000470.1:0-2769 GCA_031580825.1 Halothece sp. Uz-M2-17 | reverse complement strand
TGTTCTAGCTTAAATTTCGTTTAAGTCCCGATAATCGTCAACAAAGGACCATAGAGAAACAGAATAAATAAGCCTAAAAAAGAAGCTAAAATGTAAAAAGAAAGGGGTTGTTTTTTGAGTTTCATGACTATAATTGCTGGCGAATATTAACAGTTCTGATAATGGCAAAGACAAACAGCAAAGTAATCATTAATAAAATGACAGCATTTGCCGATGCTAAAGGATACTGCAAACTACCAATTTGATTACTAATCATGTAACCTACAGAAGAGGATTGTCCACCTCCCATCCAGCGCACAGTCAGAAATTCTCCCATCACTAAAGTCACAACAAAAATTGAGCCAATGGCAATACCAGAAGCTGATAAAGGAAAAATTATTTCTTTAAGAATTTGAAAACGAGAAGCGCCTAAATCTAACGCAGCCGTAATTAAATTTCGATCAATTCGCATCAAACTATTAAAAATGGGAATGACCATAAATAGCGTATAAAGATGCACCAGTGCTAAGACAACTGCAAAATCAGAAAAGAGTAAATTTTCCAAAGGATCGTTAATTAAGCCAATCGACAACAGAAAATTATTCACTAAACCATTTCTGCCTAATAACGGAACCCACGAAATCATGCGGATAATGTTAGAGGTAAAGAAGGGAATCGTACAAATGACAAAAAGGATTACTTGCAATCTTAAACTTTCCACATAAAAAGCTAGAAAATAGGCAACTGGGTAAGCCAGAAGAAAGGCAAAGAACCAAACTAAAACCACAAACTTAATCGTATTGAGATAGGTATCCAAATAAACCTTATTGGTCAAAATGGTTTGATAATTCTCAAAACTAAAAGCAGGACTCATGGTGTAGCCATTAAATTCCCAGAAGCTAACCACAACAATAAGAACCAGGGGAATGACTAAAAATCCCAAAAAGATAAGCGTTTGCGGGGTTGCTAATAAATAAGGTTTCAGAAAATTCCAAGTTTTATACATCCGTTTTCCCTGAGTTCATAACTCATTTAGGCAGCAATAAATTCATTCCATTTCTGTACTAAATAAGGCTGTTCATCCATCACCGAATTCCAGCACACCACATTACCCATCCGTTCCTCAAATGAGCCACCATCGCGGATATCTCCTGTTTGAGCAATGGTTTTACCAAAGGGATCAACAATTTCTTGACTGGCTGGCTGTCCTTCGTACCAATACGCCCATTCGTAATCTTCCATATATTTTTTCGCATTCTCTGGGGTGGCACTGTAGTAGCCTTGTCGTCCTAAAAACGCGCCTAGCCAGCCTTCTGCCATCCAGTTCAAATATTCATAAGCAGCATCTAATTGAATGCCAGACAGATTACGAGAAATGCCAACGCCACCGCCCCATCCGCGATAGCCTTCCTCTAAAGGACCATACTGACATTTCACTCCTCGCCCTTGTACAGCAGTAACTGCAGGGGACCACATTGACTGTAAAACGACTTCACCCGAAGCCATTAAATTGACCGACTCATCAAACGTTTTCCAAAACGCCCGAAATTGTCCTTGTCGTTTCTGATCAATTAATATTTTGGTCACTTGGTCTAATTCTTCTCGGGTCATATTCCCTTTATCGCCAAAGGTCATCATTCCCGCTGCCTCTGTGACCATTGCTGCATCCATAATGCCGATGGAAGGAATATCTAAAAGAGCGGTTTTTCCTTGAAATGTTTCGTCAAATAGTTGTGCCCAAGACGTGACTTCTGTTCCCACTAAATCCGGTCGCCAACCCAAAGTATCGGCATTATATTGAAAGGGCATTAACGTTGCCCAATCTGTGGGAGAATCGGCAAATTCTGTGGAATCAAATCCTTTCAAAAACATCACCTTACGAGGGGCGGTTCCTTGGGAGGTATTAACGGGAGCATTTTCATAGAGTTTTCCCGTGGTAAAGATGGGAACAACCTTATCAAAATCTTTGATCTTTTTAACATCAATGGGTTGTAAATTTCCTGAGGGAATCACTAGCGGTAAACTAAAATACTCGCCATCAAAAATATCCCATTGCTTAGGCTGAGTAATCGCTTTTTTATTATTCTCATCGGTACTCAGGGGAGTCATTTCAATAGTAAAGCCTAAATCTTCTTCCGCCTTTTGTTTAATTTCATTAACTTGAGCAACTCCAGTACCGATAAACCGTAGCGTCACATCTTGAATTTTATTAGCATTAAACTCAGGACTTTTCGGCTCATTGGAAGGGGTTGAACCACAGCCTTTTGCTGCTAAAAATGCTCCAGTAGCGAGGCTACCTTGAATCAGTTTACGACGAGTAATTTTAGCCATATTAAATTCCTTATTTTATAAACTTTGTAATTATTTTGATCCGAAAAAGAGACTACCTAATGGGAAAGAAAGATACAGTCTCCAATTGACCAACTCAGACGTACTGTTTGCCCCTCTTGATAAGATTGGCTCAGCCAGTGTTCGATATGGGTTTTATATAGCAGTTCTTTTTCATTGGGGAGAAGTAAAGAAACGCGAATAATATAACCGGTAAATTCAATTGCAGTAATGCGAGCGGTAATACTGTTTTGATCAGAATTTGGGGGGCTGTCTGGGTTGGCTAAAGTGATGCGATCGCTGCGAACACAGCAGGCTGCGTCTTGACCATTGGCAACAGTATATCCTTCAGCTATCATTTGACCGACATTAGGAATTCCAAGCTGAACGCGATCGCGCTCGCCATGAGGGGTACTATCAATCACCCGACCCTGAAAAATATTATTATCGCCAACAAATTCC
>JAVLCL010000469.1:0-2769 GCA_031580825.1 Halothece sp. Uz-M2-17 | reverse complement strand
TAAGTTGCGTCCTGGGGATTATGTGGTTCACCGTCAGCATGGGGTTGGGAAGTTTTTAAAGCTAGAAAGTTGGGAAACCCGAGAATATTTGGTGGTTGAATACGCGGATGGTTTATTAAGAGTTCCCGCCGATAGTTTAGAATCTCTTTCTCGCTACCGTCATCTGGGAGAAGGGAAACCCCAACTGAATAAAATGTCAGGGAAAGCCTGGCAAAATACCAAGAATAAAGTTGAGAAGGCGGTTAAAAAAGTTGCCATTGATCTCCTCAATTTATACGCGCAGCGATCGCAGCTTTCGGGTTATGCCTATCCTGAGGATACCCCCTGGCAACAAGAATTAGAAGATTCTTTTCCTTATCAAGCCACCCCCGACCAGTTAAAAGCGGTTCAAGATGTCAAACGAGATTTAGAAAGTGAGTTACCAATGGATCGCTTAGTCTGTGGGGATGTGGGCTTTGGGAAAACAGAAGTCGCGATTCGGGCGATTTTCAAGATTCTCATGTCAGGGAAACAAGTAGCATTTCTCGCACCCACCACGATTCTCACCCAACAGCATTATCACACTTTGAAAGAACGGTTTGCGCCGTATCCGATTAATATTGGTTTACTCAATCGTTTTCGGACTGCTAACGAACGAAAAGATATTTTGAAACGGCTTTCCACAGGGGAATTAGATGTGGTTGTGGGAACGCACCAACTTCTCAATAAGAGTGTCAAATATAAAGACTTGGGAATGTTGGTGGTGGATGAAGAACAACGGTTTGGGGTGAACCAAAAAGAGAAAATTAAATCTATGAAAACCGAGGTGGATGTCCTCACCTTAACTGCAACCCCGATTCCGCGAACCTTATATATGTCTCTCTCTGGGATTCGGGAAATGAGTTTAATTACTACGCCACCGCCATCCCGTCGTCCCATTAAAACCCATTTATCCCCTTATGATGGGGAAGCCATTCGGACTGCGATTCGCAATGAATTGGATCGCGGGGGACAAGTTTTTTATGTGGTTCCGCGTGTAGAAGGGATTGAAGAAACAGCCGGAAAGATACGAGAAATGGTTCCTGGCGCACGGATCGCGATCGCGCACGGACAAATGGAGGAAGCAGAATTAGAATCTACCATGCTAACCTTCAATAATGGCGATGCGGATATCCTCGTTTGTACGACAATTATTGAATCTGGGTTAGATATTCCTCGGGTCAATACAATTGTTGTGGAAGATTCCCAGAAATTCGGCTTATCGCAACTGTATCAACTGCGAGGGCGTGTGGGACGGTCGGGGATTCAAGCCCATGCCTGGTTACTGTATCCCAAGCAAAGTAGTCTCAGTGATACGGCGAAAAAACGACTCCGTGCATTACAAGAGTTTACCCAACTCGGTTCAGGATATCAACTGGCGATGCGAGATTTAGAGATTCGGGGTGTTGGCGAGTTACTCGGTGCGAAACAGTCGGGACAAATGAATGCAGTGGGCTTCGACTTGTATATGAGTATGTTACAAGAAGCGATTCAGGAAGTCCAAGGACAAGATATTCCGCAAGTGGATGATACACAAATTGATCTGAAATTAACCGCTTTTGTTCCCAATAATTACATCACCGATATGGATCAAAAAATGGATGCGTATCGCACGGTAACGATGGCGAGTAGCAAGAAAGAACTGGATCAAATCAGACAAGATTGGCGCGATCGGTATGGCGAATTACCTTCTCCAGTTCAACAATTATTACAGGTCATGGAACTCAAACAAATTACCAAATCCCTCGGTTTTTCTCGCATTAAACCAGAAGGAAAACAGCACGTTGCTTTAGAAACCCCTATGGAAGAACCGGCTTGGAAACGCTTACAAGAACATCTTCCGAAACAGATTGCCTCTCGCTTTGTTTACAGTAAAGGGAAAGTTACTGTTCGCGGTTTAGGGGTTTTAAAAACCCAGCAACAGTTAGATAATTTAATCAACTGGTTAGGAGAACTGAGAGAATCTTTAGACCAAGAAAGCGCGATCGCTTAAGATCAATCAGTAGGGTGGGCAAGGCAAACCATTTAACATTTACTTCCCTTACCCATCCCTTAAAACTGACTGATGGAACAATGCCTGAATATCGACGATTTTATCAAGCAGGTGGCACTTTTTTTCTAACCTTGGTTACTTACAATCGCTATCCTTATTTTTCGAGTTCAGATCATATTTCTCTACTACGTCAAGCGATTCGTACTGTTAAACAGGAAATGCCTTTTGATATTCTTGGCGCAGTCATTCTACCCGATCATCTTCATTTTTTATGGCAATTACCTCCCAGTGATAGTGCTTATTCTAAACGAGTCGGGAGATTAAAAGTTTTATTTACTCGCGCTTTGACCGTTGGTCAAAATGAAGTTATGGAAAGTATCTCTAAATCTCGGCAAAAGCATCGAGAAAGTAATGTTTGGCAACGGCGATTCTGGGAACATACGGTTAGGGATGAACAAGATTTTGAGGAGTGTTTAAATTATATTCATTTTAATCCAATTAAACATGGTTTAGTCAGTTGTCCTCATTTTTGGTCTTATTCTAGTTTTCATTCTTGGGTTAAACAAGGAAGTTATCCCCTTGATTGGTGTTGTGTTTGTGGGGGAAGAAAGGCAAAAGTTCCTGATTTTGGAGTTATTCCTAAAACTTGGGGGGAGTAAGGATTAAAATGTTTCCATGGTGGGCATTGCCCACCCTACTATACTACTATACTTACTATATTTAATAGAACACACTTACTAACTTTTATAACATTATGA
>JAVLCL010000468.1:0-2770 GCA_031580825.1 Halothece sp. Uz-M2-17 | reverse complement strand
AGAAGCCTTATGGGAACAATCGGGACAAGAATTAGCAGAACCAGTGCTTGATCTTGGAGCAATTCAATTTCGCGATCAACATTTATGTATCGGTCAAATTAGTCGAACTTTAAGTGATCTTGATGCGACCATTAATGCTGATACGAGTGAAGCGTGGTTGCGGGAAGAAATTGGCACGTTATTACCTGCTTTAAAAGATGTTCCAGCAAAATGGCATCGTTGTGTGATTGCATTTAGCCCCCATCAACAATCTATTGTTGGTAAGCTGAAAAATTACGAAGGCATTCATCTGTTCTCTGGCTTTACCAGTCCATTATTATTTGCCCCAGTTTTAGCCAGACAGTTTGCAGCAGAAGTTTGCCTTTAAAATTAAAATCTATACTTCTCACCGACAAATTCTCTGTGTTTTTCTGTGACTCTGTGGTTATGTTTTTTATAATATCCACCCCAATGCTTCAGGATTAAGAGTTAGAATTTGTTTCTTGGGAATCATCGGAAAAGCTAATTTGATCCGACTCATATTCTGGGGGTTCGATATGAATCAAAATGCGGGCGGGACTAAAATATTCTTCGAGTCTTTGTTCTACGGCTTCAGTAATATCATGGGCGGTTTCCACATCATCGCTATCCACAACCATGTGCATCTCAATAAAAACTTGTCGCCCGATTACACCCCGAGAAGCAATCTCATGACAGTTGAGAACTCCCGGCACTTGCAAAGCAATGCGATAAATAATTTCTGGAGGAATAGCAATTTCATCCACCAACCACGGTAAATTATCCCGTAATACTTCCCAACCACTTTTAAGCACTAAAAGAGCCACTGGAAACGCGAGAATCACATCTAACCATTGTAGTTGGGGAATATTCCAAGTTTGGGCTTGCCACATTCCGAGCAAGCCTAACATGACAACGAGCGTAATCCAGATATCGCCCATGGTGTGGTAAGAATCAGCAACTAAAATGGGACTATCCAACTTGCGCCCTACATGACGCTCGTAAAAGGCAACAAAGATATTTACCCCAAGGACAATCATTAACAGCCATAGTTCCCGACTGCTGAGTTCAATCACTGTTGCCCCTTCAAATAAACGCTGGATAATGCGCTGGACAATTTCAAAGCAGGTAATGCCTAAAAACGCAGCAATCCCTAATGCCCCTAGTGCTTCATATTTTTGATGACCGTAAGGATGTTCGCGATCGGGCTGCGGGGAAGCAAACTGATTACTCACCAAACCCAGAACATTATTGGCACTATCGGTAAAGCTATGGAGGGCATCGGCTTGAATACTGAGGGAACCGGTGACAAAACCGACCACTAATTTTAAGCCCATTACAAATACATTGAGAATGAGCGTAATAATGAGCACTCGGCGAACTTGGGGACGATTATCGGTTTCAGTTGTCGTCATGGGGATACCAAATCTCCGAAACTTGATCCGCGATCGCGCTGGCTTTGGCGATACTTTCTCCTAAAACAGTAACATGACCTAACTTGCGTCCGGGACGAGCTTGGGTTTTGCCGTACCAGTACACATGAGTATTGGGGAGAGTTGCTATTTCTTGACGCTTGTCTAAATATTGATCTTCTGCTGATTCATAGCCCAATAAATTGATCATCACTGCTGCTTTGGCTTTCATTTGGGGGGCAGCGAGTGTCTCACCCGTAACGGCTTTTAAGTGCATCGCAAACTGAGAAACATCACAAGCATCTAGCGTGTAATGTCCTGAGTTGTGGGTGCGGGGGGCAATTTCATTAACGAGAATGTGATAATCTTCCGTCAGAAAAAGTTCAATCCCAAAAATCCCCACCCAATCCAGTGCCGAGAGAATTGTTTGCGCGATCGCGCGAATTTCAGCTTCCAACTCTTCCGAAATCCGTGCTGGGGCAATCACCCGATGACAGATCTGATCCTGTTGATAGGTTTCCACCACCGGATAAGTCACCGTTTCTCCATTCACCCCTCGCGCTGCCATAATCGCCAACTCAGACTCAAAAGGAATAAAACTCTCAAGGAGAACTTGTTCCCCTTTTAAGGTTTCCCAAATCTGATCCACAGACCATTGATCTTGAAGAATAAAAGTTCCCTGTCCGTCATAGCCATGTCGTCGCACTTTCGCCACTACAGGTAACTCCTCAACCGGAAACTCTGTTTCACCCGCAATCACCGTCTTGAACCCAGGAACCGGCAAACCCAACTCCTGTAAATAACAGCGTTGTTCATACTTATCCAACAACGGCGCAAGAGAGGCTAAACTGGGGCGAAACGCCACCTGATCGCGCAAACGACTCAACCCCGACTGATCAATAAACTCATTTTCAAAGGTAATCACATCGCAATTTTGAGCCAGTTGCTCCGTCGCTTCTAGATCGGATAAAGGGGCAATAATACTTTTCTCAGCAATTGCAACCGCCGGATCATCTGCATTTGCTGCTTGTACCCAGAAAGAAACACCGAGTTTTTGCGCTTCTTGTCCCATCATCCAGGCGAGTTGTCCTCCGCCAATGACACCAACACGCTGACTCATAGACACCCCAAAGAATCCCGTGTTGCAACGCCGGTTTCTTCATTCACACCACTTGCACTCTCGCAAAGTTGGTCAATTTGTTTGCTGTCAAGAACTGCATTTGTGAAGTCTGCGCCGGTGATATCGGTATTTTCAAACGTTGCCCGACTCAGAATTGCATCTTCTAAGATGGTTTGACTGAGGTCAGCATTGGTAAAATCAACCCCATTGAGGACGGTAAACGTAAAATTAGCCCCATGTA
>JAVLCL010000467.1:0-2782 GCA_031580825.1 Halothece sp. Uz-M2-17 | reverse complement strand
AAACGTATTCTCCTTCATTGACCCCTTGATTGATTCCGATATCAAAAATGAAACCAGATTGTTGTGCAGTTATACTCACTACCTCTAAAGGATCTCCCTGCTTATTCAATTCTAAAATTTGATAGATTACATCGCCTTTTTGCACAACCGCTTTCAAGTCAACGCAATTCTGAATAATTCCCCCAGTGGGAGCATAATATTTCTGAATTTGTTCTTTTTGAACAAAGGCTACGGTATGATTAACCGTTTCCTTAAGCGGAAAATCAGGACTATTTATAATTCCTTGACTCACTAAATAATTTTTAATTCCCCTCACTCCTTTTTCCACAGACTGAGGTTCGGCTCTCATCCCACTCCCTAACTCTAATGTCCAAGAAGCAACATCAAATTTAATCTCTCGTCCCAGTTCACGAAAGGTTTCTTGTAACACTAACCAAGGTTTGATAAAGGCTTCATCAAAAGTATATCCACTCGGTTCCTCTACTTGAATTCCCACATCTAATAAAAAGTTTTTTGTTGCTTCTTCTTGACCGGGAAACGTAAATAAATAATCAATCCCCTGATTACTAGAACTATGAATATCAATGACGTGGTTGGCATCTAAACAAAGGGACTGTAATGTTTGCTGATACTTGACTGGATAGGGAATATAACAAGACTGATGACGACGATCAACTTGTGCTTGAAATTTTCTTTTGATTTGGGCGAGATAGGCTTTATAAATCGTTTTTACGTCTGATTCTAAATTTTCTTGAGCAAACTCATACATTTCATCAATTTCTGTCGAGTAATCCCAAAAAATACGATTCCAATCTTGACCATCGTAACTATTGTAGCGTCCTGAATTAAAGAAATGTGATCGTTGATTCATCCCAACCGGATTACAAGCTGGCACTAACCAAATTTCACCCCATAAATCTTCTGGATTAATGTCACTTAGCCACGCTAAGAGTTGTCCGATGACAACATTACCAATCAGTTCTGCACCATGTAAATTCGCTTGAATATAAGTTTTTTGACCGGGCTTTCCTTGAAACTTATAAAGCTGTAGTGCGAGATTATCTCCTGAAGAAAGACGACGTAAATTAAAGGTTTCAATTGTTGGCTGCATTGTCATTAGTAAAGATCAGACCGAATATAGAGAAAATCGTTGATGAGGAAGAATGAGTAGATCACGGTTGTGTTAGCTTATAAATAATTATGAGTTGTTAATTCTACCTTGTTAATTGTTAACTGTCCATTATGTATGAAGTTGCCAAGTTTTAGGCAAAATAGTAATCTGAGTGTCAAGGACGACGGTTTCTTAGATCGAGAAGAACCGAGATCTGAAACTGCTAATCATATTTGCTGAAAGGGAGAGAAAACGCCGTGTCGAATACAACCGTTCGGCAAGATCAACCAAGCCAACCATCTTTATGGCAACAGACTTTCCAATTTACAAAAGGAGTTGCAAAAGCTGCGACAGGAACTGTTGTTTGTGTGAGTTTATTAGCGGGTGCAGTGATTACAGGGGGATTGGTCGGATTAGCCCTTAGTTTCCGTAACCTGCCAGATGTTCGGGTTTTAGAAGGCTATTCCCCAACAGAAACCAGTTATATTTATGATGTTAAAGGTCGTCTGTTAACACGCTTGCATGGGGAAGCGAATCGTGACGTTGTGCGCTTAGAGGCGATATCCCCAGAACTTAAACAAGCTGTTCTTGCCATTGAAGATAGTCATTTTTATCAACATCAGGGCATTAACCCCACCAGTATTGCACGGGCGTTAGTCGTTAATTGGCAAAGCGGAGAAGTGGTAGAAGGAGCCTCTACCATTACCATGCAATTGGTTAAAAATGTTTTTCTCTCTCCAGAAAGAACCTTTAGCCGAAAAATTGCAGAAGCTGTGTTGGCGTTACGGGTTGAGCAAGTTTTTACGAAGGATGAAATTTTAGAAATGTACCTCAATACCATTTATTGGGGACACAATAACTATGGAGCAGAAACAGCAGCGCAAAGTTATTTCCAAAAGTCAGCCTCAGAATTGAACCTTGCAGAAGCAACAATGATGGCAGGCTTAATTCAAGCCCCAGAACAATATAGTCCTTTTATTAATTACGCAGCGACGAAAGCACGACAAGCAACTGTCATTAATCGCATGGAAGAAATTGGATGGATTCCAGTGCAAGTGGCTGACGAAACGATTCAACAACCCCTGTTAGTGGGTAAACCAACGGCTTGGCAACAGAGTAAACTGCCAGCAGTAACAGAAGCAGTTACTGCAGAATTGAAAGAACGTTTTGGGGAAGAAACAGTAACTGAAGGGGGGTTGCGGGTGCAAACCACCATTGATTTCTTTTTCCAACAAATGGCGGAAGAAACAGTGCAAGATGCTCACCAACAGTTATTGAATCGGGGTCTTCAGAATGCGCAAATTGCGATTGTTGCTGTTGATCCGCGCACTCACTTCGTGAAAGCGATGGTGGGAAGTGTCGATTATGAAAATAGTCAGTTTAATCGCGCCCTTCAATCTCGTCGTCAACCTGGCTCGTCTTTCAAGCCTTTTGTTTATTACAGTGCTTTTGCCAGTGGGAAATATACACCCAGTTCTACGATTAAAGATGCACCTGTGAAATATCGTGATGGTAATGGCTACTATCGTCCCAAAAACTATGGCGGGAGTTTTGCAGGAGACATGAGTTTACGAAAAGCGTTAATGCAGTCTCGTAACATTCCTGCGGTGAAACTGGGACAAGCGGTGGGCTTAGATAATGTGATTGATGTTGCGAACAAACTTGGCATCG
>JAVLCL010000466.1:1499-2789 GCA_031580825.1 Halothece sp. Uz-M2-17 | reverse complement strand
GAAGTTGGAGTCAAATTCAATTGGACTTGATCCGATGGAATAATTGACACTTCTAGAACATCATTAATCAATTCCAATAAGTGTCGCCCACTCTTTTCGATGGTTTGCATGACCTGATATTGCCGTTCGTTGAGAGAACCCAGTCTCCCATGTCGGAGAGATTGTGAAAAGCCTAAAATTGCATTTAAGGGAGTGCGTAATTCATGACTCATATTATTGAGAAACTGACTTTTGAGACGGTTAGCTTCATTGAGAGCTTGATTGGCTTGTTGTAACTGTTCATTAAGTTGGATCAGAGCAAGATGGCTTTTCAAACGAGCTTTGAGTACTGAGGGGATGAGTGGTTTTGTGATGTAATCAATCGCGCCGAGAGCAAAACCTTGGCTTTCATTCCCGACTTCATCCAATGCGGTCAAAAAAACGACTGGAATTGTCTCAGTTTTGGGATTGGCTTTTAACTCCCGACAGATTTCATACCCATCCATTTTTGGCATCATCACATCTAACAGAATCAGATCGGGGACAGGGGCTTTCGCTGCCAGTTGTAGTGCTTTTTCCCCATTCGTTGCAGCAATCACCGCATAGTCCGCTTTTAATATCTCCATCAATGTCTGGAGGGTTTCACAACTGTCATCCACAATCAGAATCTTCGGTTTGCTGGTGGACATGATGAACCTCTTCCCTTTCAATGTTTCTCGCCATTTGGACTAGAAGTTGTTGTGCTCGGTCGGTATCAAAATCAGCCAAATTCTGATCAATTTCCTGAACGGCTCTATGCCATGAAGTTCCTTGCGTCCGTTGCTTGAGTGCCTCCAGATAATCGATCGCGTCCGCTAGATTTGTCTCTAAAAGTTCCGTGATGTTACTTACTATAGCAAGAACTTCAGAAAAATCACTGATCTGTGACGAGATCTTATTGTGTTTTAATGAGGTCTCATCGGTTAGCAAATCAGTAATACTCTCTTGGACTTGTTGTAATTCTTGTTGAAGAGAAAGCCAGTCTTGTCTCAGTTCCGAAAACGTTAGGTTTTTTTGATCACGCAGTGTCTGTTCAAGATGAGCACTAATTTGATAAAGTTGGTCTGCACCAATATTACCTGCTGCTCCTTTCAGAGTATGAATAAACCGTTGGGCTTGCACTTGCTTTTGTTCATCAAAGAGGGTTTGCAGTTGAGTCACAAAGTCCTGATAATTCTTTTGGAATCGCTTGAGCAGATTTTGGTAAGCTGACCAATCTCCCCCAATGCGAGATAATCCCATCTCCACATTAAGACCGGGGAGTTGATCGTG
>JAVLCL010000466.1:0-1489 GCA_031580825.1 Halothece sp. Uz-M2-17 | reverse complement strand
GTGAAGATAACTTTTTGCCTCTTGATTTCCTTGCCAATGCCTATCTTGCTCTTTTGGGGGAATCCACTGTAAAAGGGCTTGAAATAGCGTTTCAGGGCTAACGGGTTTAGAAATATGATCATTCATTCCTGCTTGGAGACTCTGATCGCGCACCGCATTCATCGTATAAGCACTTAAGGCAATAATCGGTACAGTAGCTAAGTATTTTTTTCCTGTATCCCTTGCCATGGCGCGAATTTGACGAGTGGCTTCTAACCCATCAATTTGCGGTAGCTGAATATCCATTAAAATTAAATCGTAACGAAAGGCTTGCACTTGCGCGATCGCGCTTTGTCCATCAACAACAACATCCACCTTGATTCCGATACTCTGCAACAGTTCTTGAATAATAAATTGATTGACTTCATTGTCTTCAACCAGTAGGATATGGCTTCCGCCAACGGTTTGCCGTACTCTCGTTTCTACAGAAAGCGCATCTGTTTGATCTTGATGAGGGAGGAGGAGGTCACGTTGTTGGGCAGAGTTGTAACCCAGTTCAATGTCAAAGGAAAAGGTACTCCCTTGCTGGGGTTGGCTGGTGACACCAATGTTTCCTCCCATAAGAGTAACCAAACGCTTACATATTGCTAATCCTAGCCCTGTCCCACTGTACTTGTGACTGGTAGAGACATCAGCTTGGGTAAAGGGGTCAAACAGGGTTGCGATTTGCGCTGTCGTTAAACCAATTCCTGTATCTTGTACCTCAAACTTCAGTCGCACCGTTGCTTCTGAGATCGATAAGGCTTTCACTTTCACCCAGATGCTTCCTGTCTCGGTAAATTTAACCGCATTACCCACCAAATTCAAGAGCACTTGCCTTAAACGGAGTGGATCCCCTTGTAAATAGCGGGGAACATTCCCTTCGACTTCAAAAATGAGGGCTAATCCCTTCTCAGCAGCTTTCAAAGCAAGGATATGTTCAATTTGATTGAAGACTGGCTGGAGTTCAAACGAAACCGATTCCAGTTCCAATTTCTCGGCTTCGATTTTGGAGAGGTCTAAAATATCGTTAATGATGTCTAATAGAGACGTAGTAGCCGTTTTAATCTTCGTCAGATAATCCCGTTGGGTTAAATTTAAGGGAGTCCGCAAGGCTAAGTCACTCAGTCCAAGCACCGCATTCATGGGGGTGCGCAGTTCATGAGTGATCAAGGCTAAAAATTGACTCTTGGCACGATTGGCAGCTTCTGCCGATTGTTTGGCAGCTTGCAATTCCTGTTCTGCTAATTTTTGCGCGGTTTGATCTTGAACGGTTCCCACCAAATGCGTTACTTGATTTTTATCACTTAAAACAGGCTCTCCTCGTCCTAAAACAGTAATGACCGTGCCATCAAAGCGGTAAATCCGAAATTCCAGTTCGTAGGGAGTTCCCGTTGCAATTGCCCTCTCTAGACATTGCTGAAGTTGATTGCGATCATCAGGATGAATTCGATTGAGGCTGTCTTCAATA
>JAVLCL010000009.1:0-18721 GCA_031580825.1 Halothece sp. Uz-M2-17 | reverse complement strand
GTTTTCCCCCTTCTGCGCGATCGCCGTTTAAAAAGGCATTGCGCCCCGCTTCTAAGTCTTCAATCATTAAATTGGTAATCTCAATGACGGCTTCTGGATGACGATCTAGTGCAGCGATCGCGCTGTTGGCAATTTCCCCAAAGCCCGCCAAGCCCATAATCTCCGCCAACCCGGTAAAAACTTCCGCTTGCGCCCGCACTTCCCCCAACACTTCATACTGTTCAGGGGAAGCAATCACAGTTCTCAGGTGTTCTAACCCTTGTTCCACATCCACTTCAAAGATCGAAGAAGCCATATCCACGCCCAAATCTTCGGAACTGGGGATATAGTCTTCCCCTTGGGTCATCGCATCCCCTAACTCGTCTTCAATCCCTCTGAGGACACTTTCTGCTTCTTGAACCGCTGCTTCTGCGTCATAACTCCCGGTTTCGATTTGTTCGGTTAGGGGGCGTTGTAAGCAGTCATAGCCGTGTAATAATTTCCGTTCAAATTCGGGACTAATTTTATCTTCTGCATGATACAAGGCTTTGAAGATATCTTCTAACCGATGCGCGATCAATTTAATCCCCTCTAACCCCACGCCGGCTGCACCCCCTTTAAGGGAATGGGCTGCACGCATAATGCCATGGACTTTCGCAGTGTTATAGTCTTCTCTAAGGGTTAGAATCCCTGATTCAATGGTTTGTAGGAGTTCAGGGGCTTCAGCTACAAAGAATTGATAGGCTTGGTCACGGATTTCTGGATCGAGGGACATGGGATTGTTATTGGTTATTGGTTCTTAGTTATTTGTCATTGGTCATTAGTCATTAGTTATTAAATAACAAAGGACAAAGGACAAAATTACAACACTTTAGAGCTACGGGTTAAGGCTGTAATGCGTTGGGCTTCATGGAAGGCAATTTCTTCTTGATTGTCCCCTAGGCTGGGTTTGACGGTGACAGTATCCACGTTATTCATATTGACATAGACCGTTTCTTCGCCAGTATGCAAGGGACACCACTGCTGATTGAGACGTTGTTGAATCCCTTGTCGTAATTCTGGATAAGGATTGCTTTCTTCCGCCGATTCGGTGACTAAAAAGGATTCTTTTTCGCCGTTGTTGTAGTGGAAGGTAAGTTGGAGAGAATAGGCTTGTTTTGGCATGGTCTTCAATTACTGAATTTCGCTCATTTTGGCTAGGTCGAGAACTTGATTTAAAGTGGCTTCGTCCATTAAACCTTTTTCTAGGACTAATTCTCGCAGAGATTTACCAGTTTCTAGCGATTCTTTCGCAATCGCGGCTGCATTTAAGTAGCCAATATGAGGATTTAACGCAGTCACTAGGGCAAGACTGGCTTCCGCATAATTTTGGCAGCGATCGCGCTGGGCGGTAATTCCATTTAAGCAGCGATCCGATAACACTTGCATTGTATTCCCTAAAATCTCAATACTGTGAATCAAATTATAGGCAATTAACGGCATCATCACATTCAATTCTAACTGACCGCCCTGGGCAGCAAGCGCGATCGCGCTGTCATAGCCCATCACCTGAAACGACACCATAGAAGTCATTTCTGCCATCACCGGATTATATTTCCCCGGCATAATCGAAGACCCCGGTTGGACGGGAGGCAGTTGAATTTCTCGTAACCCCGTTTTTGGTCCTGAATCTAATAAACGCAGGTCATGGGAGAGTTTAACGCAGTCCTGGGCAATATTTCGTAATGCTCCCGAGACATTCACAAACGGCGACATACTTTGCATCGCTGCCATGAGATGAGGGGCACTGGTTAAGGGCAAGCCTACAAACTCACTGAGCAGACTCACTACTTCTGAGCGATATTGAGGATGGGTATTTAAGCCTGTTCCTGTGGCACTTCCCCCAATTCCTAATTGTTGCAAATCTTGGGCTGCGGTTTTCACTCGGGTTTGATGATCGCGGAAAATCTGAGTCCAAGCGCGGAAGGTTTCCCCGAGGCGAATGGGAACCGCATCTTGCATATGGGTGCGACCGGATTTTACAATCTCTTGAAATTCATCCGCTTTTTCTTCTAAGGTCTCAATGATACCGTCTAAGACAGGATAGAGAGAATGTTGCAGCGCCAGTAAGCCCCCAATCCGAATCGCTGTGGGAATGACATCATTGGTCGATTGTCCGTAATTCACATGATCATTGGGATTAACCCGTTGATAGTTCCCTTTTTCATCCCCTAAAATTTCTAACGCCCGATTGGCTAATACTTCATTCACATTCATGTGATGAGAAGTCCCTGCACCGGCTTGATAGATATCTACCACAAACTGATCGCGCAAGTCTCCTTTCAGGACTTCATCCGCTGCTTTCACAATCGCTGTACTAATCTCTTCGGGAATACAATTTAATTTTCCATTCGCGATCGCGGTTGCTTTTTTGATTAAAACACAAGCATCCACATAAGTCGGTAACGGTTTAATCCCACTAATGGGGAAATTCTCAATTGCTCTTAAGGTTTGAATGCCATAGTAAACATCATTGGGAATCTGGCGTTCTCCCATGGAATCTTTTTCGGTACGCAGATCAAAAGACTTGGTTTGACTCATTTTTTAATTCATTACAGGGCAGTTAAGATAATAAAGGAGACCCACCCATTGAGTCAGCAATTGTTGATGATTCATTATTAATTATTAATTCTATTATGCCCGATTCCATCATGTATCAAGAGGACGCTTATGTCGTTCTCGAAACCAATCAACCTGAAGAAATTATGAGTCCAGAGGAGTTACTGGAGAAACTAAAAGGGATTATACAGAACTATCCCGATGAACTCCCGCGAGATTTAAAAAAATTTGACACAGTAGCAGAACAAGCCCAACATCTCATGGAAACCAGTTGTGAGTTTGATGTGGGGGAAGGAGAATATTTGCAGTGGTATGTGATCCGACTGGAAAAGTGAGCAAATTAGTCATTGGTCATTAGTCATTTGTTCGTTGATCACTACTCACCACCCACTATTAACCGGTCACTGATCACTGCTCACTGATAGTTGGTAATTGGTTCACAAGACCAACGTTAACAATGGGGGTAATAAAATGATTCCAGCAACAAATAAAGCAGCTAAAGCTCCCACTAAAACCGCTCCTGCTGCACAATCTTTTGCTACCTTAGCCAGTTCGTGATAGGTTTGCTGCACTGTTAAATCCACCACTGACTCTAATGCTGTATTCAATAACTCTAGGGCAAGCACAAACGCAATGGTAATACCAATCACTGCCAGTTTGACACCGCTCACCTGGAGATAGGCTCCTAAAGTGAGAGCAATGGTTCCAATCACAAGGTGAATCCGGAAGTTGCGTTGAGTGATGAAGGCGTAATGAACGCCCGCCCAAGCATACCGAAAACTGGTTAGTAGGTTAGGCGCGATTTTAAATGCTAAATCACGAGCAAATGAATGCTTTTCCGGTTGGGAAGGCTCTTGGGATGATTTAGAAACCAGAGTCATCTGTACTCCAGTATGAGACGACGAAGGCTGCGGATGAGCGTTAGTTACATCACTACTCCTTTGCTGCAAAGAAGAGAGATTTTGGGAAGAAGATGTGCTGGCGTTGAGTGTCATGTTATTACTTATCGTGATTACCGCAGGTTAATAGCTCAGTGGTGGATGGAAGGAAGAGAATCGTTATTTATGACCCGAGATTACCAGTAAGGTTTCCTGATGAGCAAGCATTTTTTCAAGGCTTTCTTCATCGGGATGATCCCAACCGAGAAGATGAAGTAACCCATGGGTGGCGAGCCAAGCAAGTTCTTGGCTTAGAGGATGCTGTTGCTCTACTGCTTGTTTCTGAGCCGTTTCTACCGAGATGATGATATCTCCTAAGTAGAGGGGTTCAGTTGTAAAAAGCGATACACTTTGCTCCAAGTAAGGCGTTTCTAAACTGGCAAAGGCAAGGACATCAGTGGGTTGAGGTTTCTGCCGATATTGAGCATTTAAGTGAGCTATTTCGGCATCATCACTTAAACAGAGGGTTAATTCGTATTCTTCCGCAGCAGGAAGTTCTATTTCTAGAGAATCAAACCACTGTTGAAACCATTGTTCCCATTGTGGGGGATCAGGAAGCCCCGCTTGAGAGCAATGGGTTTGAATATAAACGGCTAGTGGAATAGAACTAGACATCAGCGAGTGAGATAGGATAAACCAATAAATAACGCAAGTAAGCCAATGGTACTGAGAAAGAAGTGTTGTAAGGATTTCCCCGATTTACGAACCATGTTCCGCATGGCGAGTTTGGTGTAACTGGGGGTTTCGGCTTCAGTTGGTGCTTGCTCGGTTGGTTTTTCCGGAGTGGGAGAGAGATTCGTTTGTTGTTCGCTCATTTTGATTAGTGTTAATCGAACTTAGATTGCGACCAGCTTAACGTATTTGTTCCTAGTTATTTGTTCTTTGGTAATTTTCCCAAGTAAAAGGAACAAATCAAAAGAATCAAGACGATATTGGGTAAGGGTGAGATTCACTGTATTATATATGTTACCTAAACCTGACGCAAAAAGTTACTCTTATCACAACTAAGTTTGTTAATTATTCTTGCTTACTACGGAGATAGGCTTCGATAAAAGCGTCAATTTCCCCATTGAGTACATCCTCAACGGCACTGGTTTCCACATTTGTGCGCAGGTCTTTCACCATTTGGTAGGGATGAAATACATAGTTCCGAATTTGGTTACCCCATGCTGCTTCCACGGCTTCTCCGCGAATTTCGGCAATTTTTTGCGCCCGTTGTTCTTGGGCAATCACAATTAACTTTGATTTCAGCAGCGCGATCGCTTTTTCTCGGTTTTGTAATTGGGAACGTTCTTGGGTACAACGCACCGCTATCCCAGTCGGCACGTGAAGAATGCGCACGGCAGTTTCTACTTTGTTGACGTTTTGTCCACCCTTCCCGCCAGCGCGAGAGGTGGTAATTTCTAAATCTTTTTCTGGCAGTTCAATATCTTGAATGGTGGTTTGATCCAACATCGGCATCACTTCTACGCCAGCAAAACTGGTTTGCCGTTTTCCGTTGGCGTTAAATGGAGAAATCCGCACGAGGCGATGGGTGCCTTTCTCCCCTTTGAGATAGCCATAGGCATAACGTCCTTCAATTTCAAGGGTTGCCGATTTAATACCCGCTTCATCCCCTTCCGAAAGTTCGGCTAAGTGGGCTTTATAGCCTTGTTGTTCTGCCCAACGGGAATACATCCGCAGCAACATTTGCGCCCAGTCTTGCGCGTCTGTTCCTCCTGCGCCTGTGTTAATGGTGAGGACGGCTCCTCGTTCATCGTAAGGCTCACAAAGGAGTTGTTGCAGTTCCCAACGCTCTAGAGATTGCTGCAACTCTTGTAGATTTTGGGTTGCTTCTTCCCAGAGGGCGGGGTCGGCTTCAGTTTCTAATAACTCAATGATAGCTTGAGTATCCTCAGCGCGATCGCGCCACTGTTGATACTGCTCTAAAGCCGATTTTAAATCATTGAGCTTCTGTAAAGTTTGCTGTGCCGAGTCTGGATCATCCCAAAACTCCGGTTGCGCAGCAGATTGCTCTAAATCTTCAATTTTTGCCTGTAGGAAAGGGAGGTCAAAGATACTCCTGAGCTTTGCCCAGGCGTTCCATGACCATTTCTACATCTCGTTTTAAGTCCGTAATTTCCATTGTCATTGTTATCAGTTAGAAACTCTGCTCTTTTCTCAGCCTAACGAACATTTTTCAGGGTTTCCACTTCTTTCGTAAAGCGTTCTAACAACAGGTCAATGACCCGTCGGTCTTCTCGCAGTTTAATATTGGTACTGACTGACATTCCAGACTGAAGCGGAATTTCTCGACCATTGGTGTTTAAAGTTTGGCTATCCAGTCTGATTTTAGCGGGAAAGCGAAAGAAGTCATAAGTCTGGTCTGGGGGAAGAGCATCTGATCCAATGGAAATAATTTGCCCTTCAATATCGCCATATTCACTAAACGGAAAGGAATCAATCCGCACATCAACGGTCATCCCTTCTCTGACAAAACCAATATCGCGATTCGTAATAAAAACTTCCGCAATTAAATTTTCTTGAGGAACAATCTTCATTAATTCTTGGGTCGGATTCGCCACAAAACCCGAACCGGCTTGCAAGTCAAAAATCTTACCGCTAATTGGGGCTTTCAGATTTTGATAGTTCAGTTCTTGTTGGGCTTGACTAATCTGACTTTCTAGTTCAGAAATCCGATTTTCATTATCAACAATGGCTTTAGTTAACTGACTGTCAATTTGGGCAATTTGTTGTTTATTCCGAGCAATGCGATCCAAAACATCTTTCTGAGTTGTTGCTTGGGTATTTTCTAACTCTTGTCCGGCTTGGGTGCGGTCAAGCAACAAACGTTGTTTTTCTTGCTGGAGTTCTGCTAATCTAGCTTCTTGCTCTTGCACTCGTTGTTTTTGCTCAATTTTCCGAAATTCAGAAACTCCCCCTTCTTCAAAGAGTGTGGTCAGTTTTTCAAGTTTTTCCCGTTCGGTTTCCAGTTGCACTTTCGTATTATCGAGTTGCACTTCCACTCGTCGTAATTGCTTTTCTATTTGCTGTTCTTCGAGACGGGCTGCTTCAGTGCGCGTATTCGCTTCTCTCATTGAGGCTTGGAGACGTTCGATTTCATCCATCCCTAAATTTTCATCTTGTTCCCCAATCCCAATTTGAGCGCGATAGAGACGGTTTTCTTCTACCAGAGCGGTTCTGTTTCGAGCCAACATCGCTACTTCGGCAGGAATTTCCAAGCGATTAATTTCGGTTTCTACTGCTGTTGGGGCAGTCGTGGCATTATTCATCACTTGGCGATAGAAACTATTTTCTTGTTGCAGAGAGTTCTGAATTCTTTCCAAAGAGGCAATGCGAGCTTTGGCTGTGGTTGAATCATAATGTAAAAGAATTTGCCCTTGTTGAACCATATCTCCGTCTTCGTAGGGTTCTCCTTTACGATCAGGATTTTCTCCGGGTTCAATGGTGGTGTTCGTTGCCATGCGTTCAACAACACCGTCAATAGGGGATTGCACTTGTTTAACATCCCCTTGGGGTTTGAGTTGTCCTTGGGCGCTAACGGCTTGTTCAATTTTGGCGAAGTAAGACCAAGCCACCCCAAAGGTAATGACTCCAAGAAGTGTCCCGAGAATCACCCGGGGCCAGAGGGGAGACTGACTGAGAACAACGGATTGGTCAAAGTTATCCTCATAAGTATTGTAAGGAATGGGAGTCGCCGTTTCTGATTTTGCTAGTTGTGAATTTTTAACTTTGAGCTTCCCATTTTTGCTGGGAACCATTGAGTTGGACTGATTACCATTTGCTGAGCTCATTTTTTATCTCCTATTGAGGGTTTTCAGGATCAACACTTGTTTAATTAATCTTGAGATTAATTTCTTGAATTAGGAAAAAGCAGGATTGATGATTGCCCTTGTCTTTTTCCTTGAACCCACACTCCCCAACAAAGTTACGTTACTGAAACAATCAATCTCGGTTTAGGGTGATTAGACTCGGGATTCTTGTTGTTGATATAGATAATAGTAGCGACCTTGGAGAGCCATTAATTGTTCATGAGTTCCTTGTTCAACAATTCTTCCGGCATCCATCATCAGGATCAGATCGGCATTTTTGATCGTTGCTAAACGATGGGTAATAAATAATACGGTTTGATCTTGGAAAACTTGCGCTAAGTTATGGGAAACTTGCTCTTCTGTATTGTAGTCCAATGCACTTGTTGCTTCGTCTAAAACGAGCAATTGCGGGCGTTGGAGCACAGTTCGCGCGATCGCGATTCGTTGCCGTTGTCCTCCCGAAAGGGCAGCCCCTCGTTCTCCCACTCTCGTATTATAACCAGCAGAAAGATTCATAATAAATTCATGGGCTGCAGCAGCTTGGGCCGCTTCAATAATTTCTTCTGTACTGGCATCCGGATTGGTTAAAGAAATATTTTCTTGGACAGTTCCTTGAAACAGTAAGGGATCTTGAGGGACAACCCCGACTTGTCGTCGTAAGGAGTATAGCTCAACTTTGGCAATATCATAATTATCAATTAAGATCCGTCCGGTTTCTGGTTCGTAGAGCCTTGCCACCAGTTTAGTCAGGGTACTTTTCCCGGCACCACTTTCACCCACAATGCCCACAAACTGACCCGGTTCAATATCAACATTAATATTATTCAGCTGCATGGGACCGGTATTTTTGAACCGGAAAGAGACGTTTTCATAACGAATCCCCCCATCAATTAAGGGCATCGGAATATTATCGCGATCGCCTTCTCCTTCTTGAGGATGATCGACAATATCACTGAGGCGTTCTAGGGAGAGGGCGGTTTCTTGGAAGTTTTGCCAGAGTTGAGAGAGTCTGAGCAGGGGACTGGTTACTTTCCCTGTGATAATCCGGAAAGCAATTAACTGACCTACGGTGAGTTCTCCATTCAGAGCCAGATAAGCTCCAAACCACATTACAATTAATGCCGACAGTTTGTTGAAAAATCCTGTGCTGGAACTAGAAATGGTAGAGGTAACAACATTTCGGAAACCGGCTGTTACATAACGAGAGTAGAGTTCTTGCCAACGCCAGCGCGATCGTAACTCGATATTTTGGGCTTTAACCGTTTGAATCCCAGATAAAACTTCTACCAAGTAAGATTGAGTTTCAGAGTTTCGTTCTGCTTTGGTGCGAATTTGGGAACGGATAATGGGAGAGAAAAAGAATGTAATCCCCATTAGAACTGGCACAACCGTTAATGCTGCCAAGGTTAGTTTCCAACTCAACAGCAACATTACGCCAATGTAAACCACAGAAAAAATCGAATCAAGAACGACAGTAAGCGCGGTTCCTGTCAAAAATTGTCGAATTTTTTCCAATTCATTGACTCGACTGGAAAGTTCACCAACCGGTCGTTTTTCAAAGTAACGCAGAGGAAGTCGCAAGAGATGATCAATTACTTTTGACCCCAAACTCATGTCAATGCGGTTGGTGGCATCAACAAAAATGTAGGTTCGTAACGTAGTCAATACGGCTTCAAAGATAATAATGACTAAAACCAGTCCCCCTAACACACTCAGTAAGTCAGGGTTATCTTGACCAATCACTTTGTCAATAATCATGAGAATGGTCAAGGGAAAGGCTAAGCCAAAGACTTGAATAAAGAAAGAGGCAATAAAGACAAGGGTCAAGGTTCCTTTATACTTATTGATATAAGGGAGAAACCATTGCATCCCAAAGCGTTGTTGTGGCGTTTCTCGAGTTGCTTCTAGGAGGAGAATTTGTCCTCCTTCGCCCCAAACCTCTTGAAATTCTTTCAGGGATTTTGTGATCACCCCTTCCCCAGGAATTCCTAAAATCACCTCTCGATCATTACTGTCGTAAAGAATCGCTAGGTCTTCTCCCCAGCGAATTAAAGCGGGGGGCGTGACCCGAGGAATTGATTTTGTCGGAATTTGGGTGAGTTGTGCTTTGAGACCTAACAGTTCGGCAACTGCCCCAGCAACGGGTAAGGATAAGGTTTCACTGCGTCGTAATTGGTCTGCTAATACCCGCCGAATCACTTCCTTACGAAAGGGGACTTGGAAGTATTGACTAAGCATCTGAAAGCAGGCAAACGCCCGTTCCAGAGTATTATTCCCTCGGGGTCGCACATGAGGGTATTTTTTCAAGCCAACCGTTTCCCCTTCTGCTTCAAAATCATCGGTACCGGGAATGACACTTGGGGCTTCAACGACTTCAATTTCATCAGCAACGGCAGGAATTGCTTCTGTGGTTTCTTCTTCTATTTCATCAGAGGAAGCAAAGGCTTGCGGATTAAACCAAGGTAAGTCTTCTTTCTGGAAACCAATCAGGCGAGCCGGCTGTTGACCTTCTACGTTCAGGACTGTGTCTTCAGTGAGTTCTAAGCGACTTCCGATTGGGTATTGATCAATCTTGCCTCCCCCACTGAGTAACCAAATTCGTTCTTCTTGTTTTAAGGGATGATCATTGGGGAGATCAGCGATGGTATGCGATCCGGCAGGAAGCAACTGTATATTAACTGTTTCTAAAGTTGCCTGAGTTAATGCCTTGAGATCAATCCCGCCATGGGGTTGACGCTCTTGTTCCTGAGAGAGCATGGTAAAGATTTCGATCGCGCTGGTTTGATTTTGCACCGCGTCTCGAAACGCTTCGTATCGTTCATAAAAAGACCAAAAGTCATCTACCTGTAGGCTTAAACAGATCGACTCTTGTGAAGCAATGGCTGTTTCACAGGGGGTTCCGCGCAAGACTCCAACCCAGCCAATCGTTTTTCCCGAACCTGCTAGTTCGAGACTAATGGGCATTTCATTTTTCGATTGATATCCCAACAGTCGAACTTGCCCTTGATAAATAATTTGAATTTCTGTGGGCATTCGTTCACGGAGGGAAAGGGCTTGCCCCATTTTGTAGCGGAGCGGTTGCAGTTTTGTCGCCAGTTCTTCCCGAGCAGAGGGAGGAAGTTGATTAAAAGGAAAGTGCTCACTCAGAAAAGAAACAAAATTATTTAATGTAAAACTCATGAAGCTACCTCGGAGGTTTCCGAATTCAAAGGTTCAACGGTTGTCATTTTTTTAACTTCTTCTTCTAGCCATTTGCTAAAGAGTTCATTCAATAGTTTTTGACGGGTTCCGTCGTTTAATTGTGCAGAAATTAACTTTTCTAAACGTACAATAATACTCCATTCACCAACCCGTACGGGGGGCCAAAGTTGACCTACTTCACTTTGAAGTAAAATTTTAGAAACTTTTTCATTGGGGCTAGTGACAGGAACTGGACCGACAATTCCTCGGGTTTGAGATTCCGGTCCTTGGGAGTAGGCTTGAGCAAGCTCTTCAAAATTACTTTCCTGATTTTGGAGGCGAAAATATAACTCGGTGGCGGTGTTATGGTCTCTCGTTCGTAACAAGGAATACACAACTTGGTCAAGGTCACGTTTACGTTGGAGGAAGTAGGATTCCAGCTTTGGTCCCCAAGTTTCTTGCTTGAATTTTTTAACTTTATAGTTACGTATTGCAATTTCTTCCCACTCGTTGGGTTGCAAATGCGTGTAATCGAGCCAAGCCTGTAGGCGGTTGGGTCGGTGAGTCGGTTTTGGTTTAAAAATTCTTGTTTGGCTGTTTCCACCTCTTCTGACGAACATTCAATCGGCGCGATCGCGCGATCGACAACCAATTCCCGTAAAAATTGGGGAAGCATCTGATAGGTCTTCAGATGGGAGAGGAGTTCTTCTGGGGGAATTGGGGTTTGGTTAACTTTTATCACCTCAGTCATAAGATATGTCCTTACGTTCCTCCAAATCAGGTGTAATGTTAGCTGCGTGCCCAGCTATCCTCCTATACAAGAAAAGCACACCAACATCCTCGGATGCGGGTGGCTATATCTCGTTAGATATTTTTACTTTAGCGTTAGTTTGGCATAACTTGGGTTGGAAATATACCCTCTTCACGTTTTTCTAAGAATTTTTGATACACAATTTCACGGAAAGTATCCCAATTTTCTGACCAGCGATCAATTTGATCCCGTAAGTGAGAGGTTGCTGATGCTCCTTCTTCCTGCGCTCGATAATTAAAACTTCCTGAAAATAAGAGTGCTGCTGTGGACTGATTGGGCTGATTTTGGTTTCTTAACCGAACTTCATTGACACTCAAATTTAACTGGCACTCTTGTAATTGATAAACAAAGTTCACTCCCGCTTGGGGAACCCCGTTTCCTATTTCCCGCCAAGGCCCCTTAGCAATCAGATTATCAATAATAAATTGACGGGGATTAGATCCTTGCTGGCTACCAAAGCTGACAATTGTTTTCGGAGCAATGCTAAGGGTCTGATAGCCGGCTTGAGCGAATTTTTCCATGAAGGCTTTCGCCACAGTTACCGAAGCTAAGGTGGGCTGATTTTGGCTGGTTAGGGGTTCAGCAAACGTAATACTCCGTTGTTGAGCAACAATATTAACACCATTTTTAAAATTTAATCGGGCTTGAAGTTGATTCAAAATCGGTTGTTTCGCCAGTTCCCAATCCGTCGGAATAATCCCGAGAGAACGCAGATTATCCAAAGTTAACATGGTGGGATTTAAGTTTTGAGCAGAGAGGGTAATTGCCAGTTCTTGAATATCCACCGGCTGCTTTAAGGGATTGGAAGCTGTATCTGCCATAACGTTTTCTTAACCTTAATTCTACGGAGTTAATTACCATCTAAGAGCATATCGGAAAATTGACTGATTGAGTCAACTACTTCAAAATCAGCAAAATTCCGACTTCCTAATCACTCGAATTCTCCGCTTAATTTGAGCTATCATCTGGAACCTGTGTTGCTTCTGAGGCTGCGGTCAAGATGGCTTGAATCGCGAGAAGAGCGGTTGGTGGATTTTCTAAGACTTCCGTATCTAAGGATTGAATAAAATCATTATACGTTTCTATAGCGTCTGAGAGTTTTTGGGCTTGGTCAATCCTCATCTCCAAATCATCGGTAAAATCATCGTCAGAGGTTTCTAAAGATGATGCGCTTACTTCGATGTCTGCTTGATTCGGAATATCTGGGACTTGATTCCCTTGAGCATCGTAATGATTGGGTCCCGCCTTAATGGTATAGCCGATAACAGACTGACCGGTTTGTTCTTGAATTGCTTCAATATACTTTAGAGGATCACTGGCATCTTTGATATCACCGCCATAACCATCGACTTTGAATGTCGTGCCATCCTCTAACTGATAAATAACATGAGAAATACCAAAGGGAATTGTAGCATTACTCTCTCCTCCCTGATTGCCATCATCACCTAATGAGTCATCAACATCATCAAAGACATCAGTTATTAAATTGACCAAGTCCTCCGCTAACCCCGGAGAAAATTGCTCACTGATTAAATCAATTAACGCTTGTTGATTTTCATCTGTGGGATCAATCAGAACATTGGCAAGGATTTGTTGCTGTTCGACTGGAATGCTTTCAGGATCGAAATAGGTCCCGCTATCTAGCTGATTAAGAATATTCGATACAATCGCAACATATTCATTCGTTGTAATCAGAGGAATTGATGGGACAACGATGATTGTCGAACTCGGAGCAACTATTCCGGGATCATTACCAGGTCCGGAGGTATCGCTATCTTGGATTTGAGCGTGTACTTGCTGTACAGGTAAGGTAAACGTTCCTCCCATTAATAACAATCCAAGACTGACTTGTATTGAAACCGCTTTAATCTTCATGTGCAAATCTCCTCTTTAAGTTAAAATAAGCGAGTACCATAGCCAATACTCAAGATAAAACGAGGATCATCGCTGAACTCACCCGTCAAGTCAGTAATTGCAGGAGTGATGACAAGGGGAACTTCCTTGAAGGGGGCAACGGAAGCACCCAAGGTTAAAGTATTTCCGGTATAAGCACCAACCAGAGAAAACTGTTCGGTTACAACTAACCCTGCTGAACCGAAGAGATTAATCGTTTCATTATCTTCTTCAATATCATCAAACTGACGAAAACGCCCTGAACCTAAACCGACTGTTACCGCTAAAGAACTAAAGGGTTTGGTTAGGTTGTCTTGGAGACGAAAAATGTTGGTCACGGCGCCATAGAAACTGGCATCGGCATCAAAGTCACCATATCGAATAAAGTTTTCAACACCAATTGCTGCCGAAGCTGTGTCACTGAGAATGCGGTGAGCTTTCAGGCTAACCCCACCGGTATCAAAGGGGGTACTACGAATCGTTGAGAACGAGCTATAAGTTAAGTTGACTCCGACGCTTTCTTCTGGATCACCCAGACCTAATCCAAAACTAAAGGTGGCATCATCACTGCCATCACCATTACGAGTCGAGCCTTGAAACCCGAGACTACTATAAAATTGACCATGATTTGCACCATATCCTGTGGGAACACTAATGCTAATTGCAGGTGCTCCTCGTTCAATAGTGACCGCAATATCTTCTGTATCGGGTTGGGGAACTAACAGGTTTTGTATTAATTCTTCACGGGTTGCGCCGGGTCTTTGGGTGATGTCCAAACGTCTCGGTTGATTTTGAGATGGCGTTGGTTCTGGTTTAGTAGTCACCTGAACTTCATTTTTCACTGCGGGTGAAGAAACGACCCCTTGTCTGGGATTAGAGTCTGATGATCGTAAGGTGACTCTTGCCGGTTGTTGAACGTCACTAAGGTTATTAACAGAAGTTTGTTTTAAGTTCTGACGTAACCGCGCGATCGCGCTGGAATTTAAGGCAAAAGGTTGGTCTGATTTTTGGTTAAATAAAAGCTGGTTAATGGCTGTCAACTCAGCTTCCCGCAACACAGAAAAAATACGTCTGAGTCTTTGCAGTTGGTCGGCACTCAATTGATAGTGACCTGATTGCTTTTGTTGTAGGGTTTTCAGTTCTTGCTTAATGGTTTGTGTTTGATTAATTTCTGAGGAAGAAATATCTAAAGTTGCAATCAGTTCTAAACCCCGAATCGTGTCTTGAAGTTCTTCTGCTGTCAATACCATTTCCGAGGCGGTATTTTCAGCCGATTGCTGTGATTCAGAACTGATATTATTCGAGCTTGGTGAAGAGGCTGGTTTCCAAATCAAGTCTCTGGCTTCGGCAACCGGCGTGCCCCCTGACAAGATGCCCACCATCATACTTCCCAGTAATCCCCACCCGAAGTGATAGCCAATAGAAAGTTTATTGAACAACATTATTCTAGTTAAGTGATAAATACTGATGATTCACTATAATTTACTAGATTTACACTTTCTCTGCAACAGGGCAAACCATGAAAAAAAACCCTAAATCATTAGAAAATTGTTAACTTAAACTTCAGAGTTTGGCAAAGTTGAATAATGATAATGGTTTGGGCTTTTTCCGAGATAGTCTCACCGACTGATTCTGCTGCAATTTAACTAAAGAGATAGTGAGATCCCAGAGTGAGTAAAAAGATTAACTGGGCTGAGATGATAAACAGATAAATAATGATGCGAGGCTTAAACACAGACAATAATAAACCAACACTCTTTAAGTCAATCATGGGACCGAAAACCAAGAAAGCCAGCAAAGAACTGGTGGTAAAGCTCGCAGAAAAAGAAAGGGCAAAGAAAGCATCCACTGTGGAACAAATTGAAATCAATGCTCCAAGTGTCATCATCACAATAATGGAACTGATTGGACTTTGTCCTAAGCCTAAAATTAGTTCCCGAGGCGTAAATACTTGAATCCCAGCCGCGATCGCGCTTCCTAAGACTAAGATGCCACCTAACTCTCGTAATTCTTGAGTCAAATTATTCAAAAAAGTTTGCCAACGTTGACTTAACCGTTGCTGGCGAGTCATGTCACGAGAAAGGGTATCGAAGGGAATTGGTTGACCACTGGTATTGAGCAAAAAAGTTCCTGATTGGAGTAGAGCCGGTGATTGTTTTAAACCTTGATTCTGGGGTTGACTGAGTTGTTGGGCTAAAGTCGGTTGTAAGAGATTCACATCTTTTTGCACACTAAAAATACAACTGATAATCACCGCAACGATTAAAGAAAATAACACTCGTAAACCGACAATTTCGGGTTGATCACGAAAAGCAATCCAAGTTGACCAAATCACGATGGGATTAATCGTAGGTGCTGCTAGTAAAAAACCAATTGCAACTGAAATCGGCATTCGTTGTAATAGTAAACGCCTTGCCACAGGAACGTTTCCACATTCGCATACGGGAAACAAAAATCCCACTAAACTGCCCATTAAAGCACCTAAAACTGGGTTCTGAGGAAGATAATGAACCAGTTTTGCTTCATCAATAAACAGAAGAAGCATACTTGATAAAATCACTCCCATTAATAAAAACGGAAATGCTTCGACAATTAAACTGAGAAATAAGGTAAAACTATTACTTAACTGATTCATATTGACGGTTTTGACTGCTCACTTTCTTGATGAAACCGTTTTTTAATCGGTTGTGCCGGATTTCCGATATAAATTGTCATTGGGGTCAGGGATTTTCCCGTAACGCTACCTAATCCCAACACGGCACCACGACCAACCGTAACATCCGGACCAATAACTGCTCTAGCAGCGATCCAACTTCCTTCTTCTAAGGTAATAGGAGCGGTAATCAGAGAAAAAGTAGGATCATTCCAATTGTGATTACCTGTACAAAGATAAACCCCTTGAGAGACACAAACATGACTTTCAATAATAATAGGAGCAAGATTATCTAACCAAGCATTTTCCCCAAGCCAAACATAATCCCCAAGCGTCAAACGCCACGGAAACTTAACCCGAACCCCGGGTTTAATCCGGACCTGAGACCCAATTTTCGCCCCAAAAAGAGTGAGTAACCGTATTTTGAACCCTGAAAAAGGAATCCAATAGGTTTCGAGGAGAGGGCGACCGACAAAATACCATAGCAGTTGTTTCCAATAGGGTGCGCCTGGGGTATAAGAGCCGGTTGTGTATTGATCAAGTTGCATCATGGGTTCCGTTGTGAATGAATCTATCTCTCAAAGGCGGGAAAATCACCTTGAATGGGTTTGAACTCCCGCTTCTTAGAACTTATGGCACAATTTCAGTTGTCACTCGTTGTTCTTGATCACCGGTTACAACAATATTTTCTTCATTCAAAATACCCCTCGCTTTTTTCCCTTGAGTGGTTAGAGGGGGATCACTTTGTTCATAAATGACATTTCCTTCTGCTTCCATTTCTTGGGTGGGAAGATTCCAGCGCAGACGATTGGCAAAAAGTGTTGCTTGGTTCGATGCACTAACTCCTTTTACGCCTCCTTCAAATTGGGCGATTTCAGTGTTTAAATTAATTTGCCCTTGATTACCTGTCAGCGTAATTTCATCCTCAGTTTGTACGACTTGAATCGGTTGACGACTACTAATCACTTTTTCTTCTACATCCCAAGTAATGGTATTGCTGGCAGCTTGCAGAGGCGGATCGCTCGACTTAAATTCCACATTATCTTCAAGAAAAACCATTTTCTCCTCTAACTTGACTTCCCCCGAGTTCGCCGTCACGCGATCGCGAATGGTTTCCGTTTCGGGATCATAGCGATCAACTTGTAACGGTTGTTCACTTTTAACAATTTCTTGGGCAATAAGCCAGTTAACTTTTTCTCCTTGCAACTGGAGGGGAGGATCTTCAGAAAACCCTTCCACATTGCCAATTAAAACTAATTCTTCTCGATTCGTGTAATATTTCCCTTCGTTAGCGGTGACATTAAAGCGGGGATGCTGACCATTTAAAGGTTGTGGAATTGTCAATAATCGATCTTGGGGAGACCATTCTACTTTTTCTGTATTTAAGGTTGCCCCATTACGAGGATCTGTCGCAATCACCTCTCCTTCTAAATTAATCTGTGTCCCATCATCAATAATTTTTCCTTGATTGGCTTGTATTTTTAGGAAGATTTCTCCTCCGTCATACAATTCTCCAGTTACGCTTTCCAATTCTGCATTTTGATCATCTTGACGATAAACCACTCGTTTAACTTCTAGTTTCCAGAGTGTCTTTCCTTCGGAATCCACTTGATTGAGAGTAGCATTTTCTAAAATTAACTGCTCTTCAATCGTTTCTTCTTGTGTTGTTCCCTCAGAGTCAGCATCTGTAATTGGCTCATTACTTCGACAAGCAGACAGACTCCAAAAAAGCACCCCGATTAATAGCCAGGCTGTTGTTTTTCGCAACAAAAACTGGAGAGAAATCAGGGTGACTAAAACGTTATGATCCAGAAGCGTCTTCATCAAAAATTAGAGTCGGTAATGGACGATAAGGGGGATGGGAAGAGTGATTAGGACTATGAGACTTTGGGTTTTTTTGGATATCTTCTTGAATTTGATCCAAGTCGATATAGCGATCCGCAACGTTAATCAGACTATCGCTCGTCATTGAACGCAAACTGACCACTTCGACTCTTGCCCCACGATAGCTTACTGCATCAACCGCATAAGCTAAATCGCCATCGCCACTGACTAAAATTGCTGTGTCATACGCGCCCACTAAAGCCATCATATCAACCGCAATTTCTACATCTAAGTTGGCTTTTTTAGAACCATCTGGAAGCTGTACTAAGTCTTTAGAAATGACACGATAGCCATTACGACGCATCCAGAGTAGAAAGCCTTGTTGTTTTTCATTGGTGCTATCCACCCCCGTATAAAAAAAGGAGCGTAATAAACGAGAACCAGAGGTCAGGCAAGATAATAATTTGGTGTAATCTATTTCTATGCCAAGCTGTAAAGCTGCATAAAATAAGTTAGATCCATCAATAAAAATCGCAACCCGACCACGATTCTCTAGAATTTGTTTCGGTGTAAACACCGGATCGTGATCAAAGTTTTCCAGCATTTTTTATCCTCATTTTTTTATGCAATTAAACAAATTTATGAAAAAAGTGGATTTATAAAACAAGGTGATTTATATCTACCTTACCCAAAATGATAAGCAGATTTGAGTTTATAACGGATTTTCTTCAGGAAGTTCTAACCGTAAAAATACGGGCTTTGCTTCCCCAAGTGCTTGCAGTGGGGGCAAAATTCCCCAAGATTGATGGGTTTTAAAAAATGTTTCTTGATTAAAGGAGGAAGGTTGATTAAAGTCGATTGTAAATCCAAGTTGCTGATAAATTTCAGTGCTCAGTGTTGGGGTAATGGGAGAGAGGAGATAAGCACTTAAACGAATGGATTCGAGGATGCTATACAGGACTCTTTCCACTTGGGTTTGTTCCCCCTGTTTATATAAACTCCAAGGGGCTTGCTCATCAATGTATTTGTTGCT